>CAWVEX010000001.1:0-20275 GCA_963928415.1 Bacillota bacterium
CTTATTTCCCATTTTCCTTTATACTTTTTAAACATTTCATTAGCCATGAACGTTCCTGCTCCGTGTTTTCTATATTTATTTAAAACAAAGAATTCTGCTATTTCATTCATTCCATCTTCGTTAAATCTTTCTAAGACAAAACCCGCTATTTGACCATCACATTTTAAAATATATGGATGTCTTTCTTCTTGTGTCCAATATAAATCTATATACTTACTTAATTTAAACAAGCCATTATCTAATAACTGAAAATTTGTTGTTTCATCTTCATAAAAGCTTAATTCATAAGTATATAATTGCATTAAATTAAAAATTATATTCTTATCTTTTTCTTCTACTTCAAACAATTCAAACATAAGGCTATACTCCTTTAAATAAATTTTATATTTCATTATTTATTAAAAAATCTTTAAAATTTTCTTGACTTTTGGCATTTCTAAATGTACAATATATTTGACAAAAGTTAAAAAATTGTGTATAATATATAGACAAATTGCATAAAATAGTTAATAAATATCTTATGATATTTTATATAAAAGCTCTGTTAATCCGTTTTAACGGCTACGATTGATTCGCGGTCTAGGATTAATGGAGCTTTATTTTTTCTTATTCTTTTTATTTCCTCTTTTTGTTAAAGTTTCATCGAAATGAGAATATGAGGAGATAAAATTCCAATGTCTATATGGGTCTTTCCAATAATTAGATTGATTCCCACTGATACCTGTTGTAATGCCTACATTAAAGTTCTTTCTTATTTCTCTAATATTGCTATTAATTATTTTATATAATTTTTCTTTAGCCTTTGTTCTTTTAATCCCAACATTTTGTTATTCCACTTTTTGACTGGTTTATTGTCTAAACTTTTTGAATAAATAAATATTTTGGCATCAATAAAATTATCTTTGTCATCAGGATTGTCATATAATTCTTTTTCTAATCCTCTAGATTCATATAATCTATGAGCATCTTTAGCAAATTCATCTGTATATAATCTAAATTCTTTAAATATCCGATATAAAAACATTTTAATAATTTGTATTCCTACATAAATGATAAGGTTTGGCAATAGATTTAACTTTTTTGGAATATAAAAAAAGGAAATCATTTATATCTATTGGATTAATATTACTCAATTTATTATGTATATATTCTATTACAACTATTTGACTTGCTCTAATCTCAACTTCATATTTTGAAGAAATTTCTATTTGCTCTTTTAAGTCAATAATATTAGAAAGTTCATCATTATATTCTATGATGCCTAGTGCTCTTAATGTTTGAGGAATTTTATAATCAGCACATCCAATTAAATTAGAATAATAAACCTTTATTCCTTCTAATTTTTCTCTAATATGTAAAATATCTGAAGTTAATAATTGTGCTAATTTATAAAAATATATTGTCTTACCATTATAGTTTCTTTCATCTTTAAAAGACTCAAAATTACTTATTATAATATCGAATAATTTAGTATCTAAAGTTATATCCTTTATGAATTTATAAAAATTACCATTCATTCTTTTATTTACTATTTTACTAATATCTACTACCGTTTTATATCTTTCTTCTAATAGTGGAATCTCCACATTACCTTTTAATATTTTTTTAAATTCATTTAAACTAATCTTAGCAAAATCGGTATTTTTGGTTTTATTCACATATTTAAGCATAACATATAAAAGAGCATCACAGCCATCTTTTATGCCTTCTTCTGTATATATCATCCATTTAAGTTGTCCCCAAAAAGAATAATCAATAGATTCAAAAATAAGAAGAAAATTAATAATTGTTTCTACATCTAAATTTAATAAATCATAAGGATTATACATTAACCAATTTTTCGAATTACTACAATCAATATTACTTATGAATTTATCCAGTTTATCATAATTTATTTTAACATATTGACTATTGTAAGCAACATATTGACAGGAACTTCTAATTTTATCTAACATAATATTTTCCCTTTAAATATAACTTTTTTTAATTTAATATACTTTAAAAGTATTTAACTAAATAATATTTGTTAAGTTTCGGATTTTCTTTGTTTTTTCTGATAAATTCAATTTCAAAACCACATTTTTTGTAAAATTCAGGTGCTTGAAATCCATAAGTAGTTAAATTTATATTCTCAAATCCTTTATTTTCATAGTAGTTCTCAACTGTTTCCATTAATTTGCTTCCAATATGTTTATTTCTATATTGTTCTAATACAATTAAATCACTTATATGAACTTCTTTATAATATGAATTTCCTGTTATTATTCCAACAATTTTATTATCTTCTTTAGCAACAAAAGCAAATGATTTATAATTGCAAATAACTTCATTCTTTGTAGCAAACTTATTAAATTCTAAATCTACCATTTTATAAATTTTTTCATTTAAGTTCTCTTTATATTCTATTTCAATCATATCTTTCTTAACCCCTTAAAATTGTAATTATATATTTTTATTTCTAATATAATCTCCATTAAATTCATACTCCAAAATATCCATATGTAATTTATCATAATATTTTCCATTCAAGAATATTTCTTCTCTACTAAATCCTGTATCTTTAAAACCACATTTTAAATAACATTTATGAGCTCTTTCATTTATTGAAAGTAAACTTAATCTTATACTATGTAAATTAAGATATTTAAATCCATACTCAAGTAATAAATTTATAGCCTCTGTTCCATATCCATGACTTCTTTCTTTTTCTCCTTGTATAATTTTATTTTAACTATTATTAATTATCATTTTTTAAAACTCTATTTTTTATTTTCTCATTTAATTCCCATAATGCAGTCTTATTACTATCATATTTTAGTTTATTCATTGCTTCATCATATTCTACCCATTTATATTCTTTATGCTCCCTTGAAAGTCTAATATTATCATCGCTTAATATTTCTACTGAAAAAGCATATTCTGGTATAACATATACTTTAGGTCCCCATGTATAATTTCCCGTTATATTTAGTACTGGAATAGTTGTCCTAGAATCTAACTGTTTTATTCTTTTTCTTTCAATGGTTAATGATGTTTCTTCCTTTATTTCTCTTATTACTGTTTTTATAGGATTTTCATTATTTTCTCCGCCTCCAGATATAAATTGCCAAATAGGATGTGAATTTCTGTAAAATATCGCATACAAAATTTTATTATTACTTTTCTTATATAGAATTGTTAAAGTTTGATATGGTAATCTCATAAATTTTTTACTCCAATCAATAATATATTTAAACTATTTTGTAATACGTCCATAATAATTTCTAATATTGTATTATTTATAATCCTAAAAATATTATTTACCCTCATTATATTTTACAAGTTGAATTGCACTTTCTAATGTTTCTGTGCAGCATAATTTTGCATTATTATCTACATATATTAATCCATCTATTCCTGTTATTTTTCTAGAATCTTCTACATCTACTGATTTAACTAATTCATCTTTAAATTTGCATTTATCTTTTAATATTCTAATTTCATATCCTTCTCTTCTAGATTTTAGTATTATATATTTCACCTTATTTCCTTTATAAAATTTTATTGCTTTTCTATATGGAATTTCTGTTTCAAATGAGATAAAACATTCTTTACTTTCATTTATTTTATTTAAAATTAAATCTATTGCCTCTACCTCAGCTATTGCATGTTTTATATAAATATTCCAAAATTCATCCGCTAATTTTAATGCGTTAATAAATGCTTCATCTTCTGTTATGTTTTCATTCCATTCTGGATTGCACAACTTTATAAAATCTGGCAATATTTTATTTTGTAAATATTCCATTTGCATGTTGTCTGTTGCATCAATATATTGAATTAATTCTTCATCCATATATTGAAATGTTTTATCCACATTTTTCACTTTTAATTCTTCCAAATACTGTCTTCCGAATTTTTTCCATAATAGGCCAATAGATGAATAATAAATTCCATTTTTTCTTTGTCCATTTCTATTTTTTTGATGATGATCAAATTCTCCCAAACCTATATCATATACTATTTTATTTTCTACATTGATGTTTTTAATAGTAGGCATCCTTATTAAAATAACATTCTTTTTTAATTTACTTAAAAAAATTGTAGATATAACATCATCTATATGGAATCTACCAGAATGTGTTATACAATTCGCTTCATCTGCTTTTTTTATTAACTGTATATTCTTATATTTATTAAAATTAATTTTCATATCTATTCCTTTTAATATTATTTTAATTCATTGATTCTTATTTTACTAAAATCTATATTTTTTAATTTGTTTAAATACATTTCCTAAGCTTTCATTAATAACTAAATCTGCTTTATTATCAAATGAAGTTGCATCTTTATTTATTAATACTAATTTGTTTCCTTTAAAATAGTTTATTAATAAACTTGCAGGGTATACTGTTAATGAAGTACCACCAACTATAAGCATATCTGCTTTTTGTATAGATATAATTGCATTTTCATATATATTCTCGTCTAAACCTTCTTCATAAAGTACCACATCAGGCTTTATTATTCCTCCGCAAGTACATATAGGAATATCCTTACTATTAAATACATATTCAGCACTATAAAATTTGTGGCATTTCATACAATAATTTCTATATATACTTCCATGAAGTTCATATACAATTTTTGAGCCAGCTTTTTGATGTAAGCCATCTATATTTTGTGTAACTACTGCCTTTAGTTTTCCTACTTTTTCTAATTCTGCTAATTTTATGTGTGTTATATTTGGCTTAACCTTAAGTGAATTCATTTTTTCTTTGTAAAATTTAAAAAATTCTGATGTATTATTCATGAAAAATGAATGACTTAGTATCTCTTCTGGTGGATATTCATATTTTTGATTATATAGCCCATCTTTACTTCTAAAGTCTGGTATTCCGCTTTCAGTAGAAACCCCTGCTCCACCAAAGAAAACAATGTTATTACTATTATCTATTAATTTTAAAAATTTTTCAACTTTACTATCCATTTTTTCTCCTTTATTAATATCATTGCTAATCTTACGATTAATGCATTTTTTAGTAAATCTATTTAATAATTCCAATAATCTTCCCTAGGATTTCCATCAGAGTCATAATGTGATTCATCAAAACACTCTTCGCACATACCATCATGTAACTCATATTCTTCTTCAGATATTTCTTTAAAACATCTTTCACAGCAAAATTTTTCTTTTTGTAATTCATCATCTATATTTTTCTGTTCAATTTCTTTGCTAGATTTATCCTTATTTATATAAGACTTTGTTTTAGGCTTACTTTTTCTAAATAAATATTTATATTTATTAGCTTTTATTTCTTCTGTTCTATCTCTTTTTAATGCTACAACAAATGAAACTATAAATAACAAAATTAATATAAATATTAATGCTATTCCTATAAAAGTAGGAATATACTTTAAAACAATAAAAAATATTATTATATATATAAAGAAAGCTATTTTTCCACAATTTATTGTTTCCAATAAAGAAATTCCTAATGCAAATAATATGCTAAATACTATTCCTCTTTGAACATCATAATTATTATCTATGCAAAATTTGTATCCAATATATCCAAATAATAAACTAAGTATAAGAAAACTGATAAGTCCTTTTAGAATATCATTTAAATCTTCATTTATTAAATCTTTTTTTATTTCTTGTTTTATTTCTTCTTCATTCTTTCTCATCTTTTCATTTTCTTTCTAAATTTCTTTATTATTATTTTATCAAAATCTTAGAATAATTCAATACCTTTTATTATCCTTTACTTATTTTTTATATTATTTTCTATTTACTTATTTATATATTTTAAGTTACAATATATTTAGGTGAAAAATATGAATGAAAATTTATCAAAATCTAAATATTGTAAAGGTATACTGTGTAAAAAAATTTTATGGCTAGATAAATATAAGCCTGATGAATAAGCCTAATATTATTACAGAAGCCTCTTTTGGATATAACCATAATTTTTGTAGTGTTGACATTTTGAAAAATGATATAGATGGAGTAGAAATTTATGAGGTAAAGAGTTCATCAGACATTTCTCAAATTTATTATGATGATGTTTTTTACCAATATTATGTACTTACTAATCTAGGACTAAATGTTAAAAAGGCATCAATTGTATATATAAATAAAAACTATATAAGGCATGGGGCTTTGGATATACATAAATTATTTAATACCAAAGATGTTACTGATTTAGCAAAATCTAATTTACCAAATATAAAAAATAATATTGATGATATTAATAATTTTATTAATAAGTATAACAAGGACAATGAGCCTGAAGTTCCTTTATCAATATCTTGTTTTGAGCCTTATTTATGTAGTTATTGGCAATATTGTACTAAAGCTTTACCTAAGCCAAATGTTTTCGATATTGCTAACATGAAAACGATTAATAAATTAAAATATTATAATTTAGGATTAATTAGGTTTGATGATTTTAAAAATACTGATATTAATCCAAAATATTTAGAGCAAATAAATTTTGAACTTGAAAATTTAGAACCTAAAATTAATAAAGAAGCTATTAAAAATCTTATGGATTCACTAAAATATCCTTTATATTTTATAGATTATGAAACTTTTCAGCTTGCAGTTCCTGAATATGAAGGTACTAAACCTTATCAGCAACTACCTTTTCAATATTCCTTACATATTATTAGAGATGAAGATGCAAAAACTATTGAACATAAGGAATTTTTAGCACAAATAGATGACAAAGATTTTTTAAGACATTTTGCCCAAAGTATGATTAAAGATATTCCGGATAATGGTAGTGTTATAATATATAATAATAGTTTTGAACCTAGTAGAAATAGAGAACTTGCTAGAATGTTCCCAGATTTAGCCGATGAATTAAATAGAATAAATAGCCAGATTGTTGATTTTTTAGTTCCATTTAGAAGAAGAGATTATTATATGAAAGAATTTGAAGGTTCCTACTCTATCAAAAAAGTATTACCTGCTCTTTATCCAGATGATTCTGAATTAGATTATCATTCTTTACCAGTAGTGCATAATGGTGAAGAAGCTTCAGATACATTTTTAAGTTTAAAAGGAAAATCTAAAGAAGAACAAGAAACATTAAGAAATGGTCTTTTGGTTTATTGCAAATTAGATACTTTAGCCATGGTTAAAATATGGGAAAAGTTTAAAGAAATTTTAAATAAATAATTTTTTGTAAAGGTAAGGATAAATTTATGAATTTATATAAAAGAAATGGTAATATACTATATATTTTAAATATATTAAAAAAATATACAGATTCAGATCATATCTTATCTATTTCAGAGTTAAAAGAAAAAATAAAAGAAGAATATTCGCAAGATATTGATTCTAGAACAATTAGAAGAATTATTAATTTATTAATTGAAGAATTTGGCTATGATATTAGTACATATAATGATAATAAAAAAGGTTATTATATAACTAATAATCCTGAAACTGATTTTGAGCCAGGAGAAATTAGAGCTATTATTGATACTTTTAGCTATTCAAGTTTTATAGAAAAAAATCTTGCAAAAGGGATAATAAATAAATGTAGAAATCTTCAAAACATATATGAAAATGAAAAAATAAAAAATTATAAAGTATTTTCTCCAAAAGGTACTACAACTAATAAGGAAGTAATTAAAAATATTGAAGATATTTCAAATAGTATAGTTTCAAAAAATAAAATATCTTTTGAATATTGGAAATTTTGCATAGTTGGAGATAAAATTCAAAAAGAGATAGTAAGTAAACCTATTGTCTCACCTTATGCAATAGTATATGATAAGCAACAGCTATATATGATAGGTATTAAAGAAGGTAAATATGATTTTTTCCATTATAGATTAGATAGAATAAAAAATTTAAAAGAATTACCAGATAAAATAACTATAGAAAAATCAGATAAAGATATTGAAAATTATGCTTTATCTTCTGTTGAAGTTTTTAGTGGTAATGAGGAAAATATAGAAGCTATATGTCATAAGGATTTATTAGAAGAAGCTATAGAAAAATTTGGAGAAAATGCTATAATTAAACCTATTAATAATGATTATTTTAGTCTAAAATTAAAAGCAAATCCAATTGGTTTTAAATTATGGGCAATGAGAAATATAGACTTAGTAACTGTTAAAAGCCCAAATTCTTTGATTAACAATATTAAAGATATTATAAAAGATGCCGAAAAAAGGTATAATCAGTTTTAGGTTAGTACATTCTGTGACCAAGTCAATTGTAAACTTCTTAATTACAATGTATAATTAATATTGTAGTTAGGAGGTTTTATTATGTCAACAAAATATTACTTAGATTCTGAAGATAAAAAAATTATTGATGAATTAGATAATTTATTTGGAGTAATTCAAAATAAAGAAATACTTAAAAATATGGTATTATTCTCTAAATTAAAAAATAATAATGAGCTTACATTTGGAAATTACAACATTATTATAGATAATTATTCGAGTTATAATATCTTAGAAGATTATTTAAAGATTTGTGCAAAATTATTTGTTAAAAATAACATCATTCCAAATAACAAAATTTCCTATTTAGAAAGGTCTTCTATGTCAAATAATTTTGAATTGCCATTTGATCCAACATCTAGCATTATAGTAATAAGCAATAAAGATTATTTTGATTTAGGAAGGGATTTAAAAAGTTTAGAAAACTTATTAAAATCTTTTCCAGGTAAAATATTTGTATTTGAAAATATAAATTATAAGGAAGGTAAGTTAGATGCAATTTTAGGTAATTTAGCAACCTGGAAAATGTCTATTGAAAAAATATCTCTAGATGATAAATTAATGTATTGCAAAAACGTTTTCGAAAATAACAATATTAAGTTTCAAGAAAAAGAGCTAAGTAATTTTGCAGATCAGCCTTTTTGGAAATTACAAAATAATATTACACAATTGATTGTAAATAGTAAAGCCGATGAATCTAATTTTATTTCTAATGATATGCTAAAAAAATTTAGCAAAGGTACAGGCTCTTCTGTAAAATCAGAAAGAAAACAAGTTATAAAATTAGAATCTGCAAAAGAAGATATGGAAAAACTAATTGGTTTAGATAATATAAAGACAGATTTAAGTAAAATTTTAAATTATATTAAGTTAAATAAAAAAAGAGGCAATATGCCAACTTTGCATATGTGTTTTACGGGTAATCCTGGTACTGGTAAAACAAGTGTTGCTAGAATTATTGGTAAACTTTTTTCTGAAGAAAAGATATTATCTGGAGGAGGAGAATTTGTTGAAGTACATGGAAGGGATTTAGTTGGTCAATTTGTAGGTTGGACTGCAATCCAAGTACATGATATTGTAAAAAAAGCCTTAGGGGGAGTATTATTTATTGATGAGGCTTATAGTTTAGTAAATGACCGAAAAGGTGGATTTGAAGATGAAGCTATAGCTACTTTAATAAAAGAAATGGAAGATCATAGAGATGAGATATGTATAATACTCGCAGGTTATACTAATGAAATGAATGATTTATTAGAAAAAAATCCTGGTTTTAAAAGTAGAATTCAATTTACTATTAATTTTCCTGATTACTCCTCTGAAGAATTATATAGCATATTTTTAGGATTATGCAAAAAAGAAAAGTACATATTAAATAAAAATTGTAAGAACATATTAATAGATAATTTTGAAAAAGCTAAGAAAGAGAATGATTTTGGAAATGGTAGATATGTAAGAAATCTTTTTGAGAAAATAAAGTTTGAACAAGCTGATAGAATTATAAAAACAAAGTGTAAAAATTTAAATCTTATTACTAAAAAGGATATTAATAATGCCTTATTCTTAGAAAATTCTTCTAAAATTACTACAAATAAAAGAATTATTGGATTTTAAAGAATAGCCTTATTACTATGTTTTTTAATATTTTTCATTAAAATATAGTAAATAAGGCTATTTTTAAATTAATTTATTTCTAATTCATCTTCATCATTAAGTATTTTTATTATACTATTTTTTAAACCGTAATTTATAAAATTCTTCTGGTTTTTCTCCGTGTATTGGTATTATTATATCTGGTTTTACTGCATTACACACCTTTTTTATTGCATTAAAATCTGCATGTCCACTTGTATGCAAATATATATGATCCTTTGGTACAAAATCTTGTATTCTCTTATAATTTGTAAATTCCGGATTTAAATATCCATCCCACTGTGAATATATAAATTTACTATTTGGATACTTTTTCATTATATTATTAGAAGAATTATTAGCTCTAACAAGCATTACAAATCCGTATTTTTGCATCTTACTATCTAGGTTTTTATCATAATCATATACATTTTTACTAAAATTATATAAATAACTTCTAGTTACTGTTGTTACATATTTTAATATATCTTTTTGATAATTATCACATATAAACATTTTATGAGCACTAATAGATGCTTTATGAATTGCGGCTATTCTATCTATATTAGTGCTACTGCACATTACAAAATTATATTTATTATTTTTAAATATTTTTGTTGCTTCTAATTGGAGCTCATATTCAGTCATTGGTTGTTCTCTAGTTCTTGTTAATGTAGTTCCTTCGCAAATTAAAACATCTACTTTTTTTACATATCTTTTAAGCATTGGTATTACTGCTTTTCCTCTTTGCCCATGTATTCTAAAATCTCCTGTATGTAAAATTCTTTTTCCATCACATTCAATTAAATACATATGAGCATCGAAAGCAGAATGGTCAGCCATATATGGAATTACTTTAAAATCTTTAATTTCATCTATTATTTCTTTGTTTTTAAATGTATGAAATTTATCTAATAATTTATAATCTTCTTCACTTATTTTGTTTACACTTAATAATCTATTTTGCAACATTTTAAATATATTAAGTGAAATTTCTCCAATATATATTGGAATATCTTTATTTATTTTTCTATATAACCCTATATGATCTCCATGATAATGAGTAACAAGTACTGCATTAAATTTAGATTTTCCTTTATTAAGTCCATCTACTATTATTTCTTTTTCTTCTTTAGCTTCACTATGAGTAGGTGGTAAATTTTCTCCTATATCTATAGCTATTCTATTTCCATTGTTAGACCTAATTTCTGTAATACATCCTCCAATTTGATGTGTTCCTCTATGTATTATTATCTTCATATTTTCTCCTAAAATTCTTTACTTATTATAATTCTTCCTTTATCATCTTCTTTTATGTCATACCCTTTTAAATAGTTTAATAAACTTTTGTCTTTATTATTTTTAGAATATCTACTAATATTTCTTTTAAAATATCCTGTAGCTTCACCTGTCAAAATTACTATTATTTTTTTAGATAAATTTGAATAATTTAAATTTTCACTAATATTTTCTGCATTATGTAATTTAAGTTCTTTATATAATTCAATAATATCTTTACATTCTATTTCTCTATTATGAATATAATCTTTATCTTTTAAATATTTTTCCATTTGCTCAATATGACTTTTTAAACCACTGTTTTTATCAGTTACAGCACTTTCTGTACTTTTTATTTCTATAAAAGCTAAATCTTTTGGTATATTATTTTTAAATACTATTCCTAACATATCTGGTTCATTTTTATGTTTTCTTTTTCCTTGTATCCTTCTTTGTGCAAATTCTAAATCATAGACATATAATCCATTATTACAATTATTAAATTCATTATATATTTTTTGTTGTTCTATTTTTTCTATATATTCTCTATGTATACTTTTATTATTTTCTTTTTCTATTTCTCTCCTAAAGTAATCCACATCTAAATTTTTATTAAAATAATCATCTACTATTGATTTTATCAACTTATAACTACCTTCAACAAATTCTCTATCATATTTTGCTCTAGAAGAAGTTAAATTGCCAATAGTATATGAATATGTTATTTTTCCACTAGCATACTTATTTATTTTTCTTTGTATATTAGTATTTCCATGAAATCCAAATTTTTGGCTTGTTAATTCCTCTAAAATCTTTTTCCAGTCTTTAGTATATCTAGCATGATTAAAACTTATACCTACACATGGCTTATTATTTTCATTTATATAAAGTTTCCATATTATATGATTATTAAAATATATTATTACACTTTTAGGATTACCATTTCCTCTAAAACATAATGCTAGTTTATCTTTATTTTCATTTTCTTTTACAAATTTTACAAATTCATTAAATGCTCCTCCATCCATTATTTCTTTTTTTAGATTTCCAATATTTGCTCTATTATCATTTGAATATTCCATTTTTATTTTTCTCCTATATTATATTTTTATTATAATTCTAGTTCATTAATGTCCCTAGGACTATACTTATCAAATGTTCCTATAATTTTTAAAGAATCTTTATTAAATCCATTGATATATTCTTTTACCTCTTTTGCTTCTTTTCTTACATATTTTTTATCAGAATTAGAATATACATAATAAAAGTTTTCCTTTGAATCATCTGTATCCATTCCTTTTACCTTTATTATAGATATTATATTAGAAAAATCATTGTTTACTGTAGCTGCATATGCTGTAATTCTATCTCTTTCTTCTTTAGGAAGAAGCTTGTTTGCTAAATATTCATAATATCTTATATTTTCTAAATATCTTGGATTTGAATTATAATCTGTTAAACTATGCACATTTTCAAAAATAAAATCCATTTTATATTTTAAATAATCTTTTTCTGGCACATCTTTATTATGTGATACATATTTTTTAAATAACTCTGGGTTTTCGAATTCTTCTTTTACCCTTTGTATTGTGTCTTCTGTATAAATCCCTCTTTCATTACTTTCTTGAATCTTAGGAATAAAAAAGCTATATCCAAATTTTTTATCTAATTTTTCTGTTTCTTCTCTAGATAAACTATCTATTTTTCCATATTTTTGTTCTAATCTATGCAAATAATCTACTCTATCTATATCCAACGCTCTTTTTCCAGTTTGACTAGATACATCAAAGCAAAACCAATTCGTTCTTCTTGAAGTTTTTATTCGACTTAAATCTGCTATTAAATTTGCAATGTATATCTTTCCATCTATTTTTAGTATGGTATCCACATGACTTAGTGAACTTTCCGGATTTTTCTTAACAGTTTCTGCTTCAATTCCTATTCTTTTATCTGTTAATATCTTAACATATAGCTCTGATATTGACTTACAAACTCCTTCATATTTTTCATTTGTTGGATCATTATAATGTTCTTCTTTATATTCTCTACTATTAAAAACAAATTCTGGATTTTCATTAAGTCTTTTTCCAAGTTCTAGATAAATATAATATGCTTTTTCAATTTTTGATAGCCCTTGAGGCATATTGTTTATAATATTTTCTATTTTAGAATTATGTAATATATCATCTTCTTGCATTTTAGGTGACTCTAATAATTTTTGTTTTTTACCTAATTTTATCCTATTTTTTAATCGATTAAATATATTCTTTAAATTCACTTAATTACCTCACTTGTAAGTTTTTTATTTAAGATTTTATAAATAACTTATTTGTTAAATATTTTCATAGATATATGTATATCCTATTCCATGATTAAAGTTTTCTTTTTCTTTACTTTCATTTACGTAATTTTCAAAACCTTTATTAGATAAAGGAATATAATGAAATTTAAAATATTCCTTGTTTATATTATCATCACTTATAAAAGTAGATTGAATACTAGTATTTCCTCTAAAGTCTATTATTTCTCCAATTCCATAATCTTTTAAAAATTCATTATCTTTATCTGTAATATTAATAAGATTATCACTTCTTACAAACATATGAAACTTTGTTACTTTTCCATCTTTTGTAGGATATCCACCTAAATCCCTAGTATTTTTAGTACCTTTTAATGGTAATCTAATATAATCCATAGTTTTTCTACCTTTCCTTAAAACATATTTTATAATGCATAACTTTTTTAATTATTTATTTTATTTTTTTAATATTATAATTTGCTGTTTCTTAAATTGTATCATAAAAAATAAAAATACTCTATACTAAAAAGTATAAAGTATTTATTAATATTGTAAATTAGAAATTATTATCATAAAAAATTAATTTACCATACTTTTAAATTGTGATAAAGTAATATATTTTGACATTCTTACTCTTGGTAAAGCATATTTGTTTGACCCTTTTTTTACTCTTCCTGCTTCTGTTGTAAAAGCTAACTTATATCCTGTTTCTTTTAATAGTTCTATAGCATTATCATTATAATGTCCAAATGGATAACAAAATACAGTTGCATTACCTCCTAAAGTTTTATTTGAATTATTTAAATCTTCTTTAATTTTTTCATCACTCCAAGATAACATTACTCCCTTTCCATTTGCTCCTCCTTCATGCATGTTATCTGAATGAGATTCGTATATCACATTTTTTTGTTTTTCATTTGCTCTATATCCATACCATGATGTAATCACAAATATTGTCCCATCTACATCATATTTTTGTAAAACAGGTACTGCTAATTCGAAAAACGAATCATCTCCATCATCAAATGTAAGCACAATGCTTTTTTCTGGTAATTTTATTTTACCATCTATATATTCTTCTACTTCATCCCATGTTGGAAAATAAAAATTATTATCTTTAAGATATTTTATTTGTTCCTCAAAATCTGAAATTTCTATAAAATTATTGTCTTTACTAGAACCATCTTCTTTGTTTTTATCATAGAAAAAGTGATACATTAAAACTGGTAATCCTGATTCTTTTAGAGGATTACATACTTTTATCTTTTGCTTAACTTCTGATGTATTACCTGCTTTATCTGTTACACTATATGTCAATTCATATGTTCCAAGTTTATTAATATCTACATTTCCATCAATTTTTATTTGGCTTGATATATCTCCATCTATATTATCAGTTGCAGTAACTGTATCATTTGTATATTCTTCTCCTAATACTACTATTCTTTCTTCTTCACCATTTAATTTTAAAATAGGTGCTTCTGTATCTGTTATAGTATTTTGTGTTGCAACTTCCTGAGCTTCATTTAAATCGTTATTATTTAGCTTTTTAATTAATGTAATAGCTAAAATTATTATTAATATTATTAATAGAAATAAAACAATTCTTTTTTTATTTTTCTTTCTCCTTTTCTTCATGATTTTCTCCCCTTTTATTCTTTATATACTTATCTAATTTACAAAACTTTATTAAATATTAAAAAGTAAGCTAATACCCTTATTTAGATTATTAGTTTACTTTAATATTATATTATTTTATTTCACAAATTTTATTCTCATTTTTGCTTTTTTTAATATCTATTACTCTTTGATTAGATGAACCTTTCCATTTTAATGTTGGATCATGTAATTCGTCTTTATATTGTCCATCTACTAGTACATCAATATAATTAAAAACCTCTTTGTCTTTGATATCTTCATATTTAAATCCTGTCCATGCCCATATATTTTTTTCTGGATATTTTTCTTTAAATGCTTTTGCAAGTTTTGTTGTGCCTTCTATATTAGTAGGGTGCATTGGCTCCCCACCTAATATAGATAAGCCTTTTACTTCTGGTTTATTGCATAATTCTAGTACTTTATTTATTGTATCGTCTGTAAACTCTCTGCCACCTTCAAAGTCCCAAGTTTCTTGATTAAAGCAATTTTTACAATGAAAACTGCAACCTTGCATAAATATTGATACTCTGACACCCGGTCCATTTGAAATATCCATTTTTCGAATTAAATTGTATCTCATTTATTTTTCGCCCCTTTTAATTATTATATTTAATGTCTATTAGGCATTTTTATTATCTAAGTGTAATACTCTTTCTTTTATTTCTTGTGTTCTTCCTTTATTCCAGAAGTTTGTTCCTATATATCCACATGTACGTCTTGCAACATTTAATGTGTTATGATCTCTGTTTCCACAGTTTGGGCAATACCATTCTAGATTATCATCTATTAATATTTCTCCTGAATATCCACATTTTTGGCAATAATCTGATTTAGTATTTAATTCTGCATACATAATGTTATCATATATAAATTGTATTACTTCCAAAACAGCTTCTATATTATTTTGTAAGTTAGGCGTTTCTATGTATGAAATTGCTCCACCTGGGCTTAACATTTGGAATTCGCTTTCTAATTTTAATTTAGAGAATGCATCTATTTCTTCGAATACTGGAACATGGTATGAATTTGTTACATAACCTCTATCTGTTATTCCTTTAATTGTTCCAAATCTAGCTTTTAAGCATTTTGCAAATTTATATGTTGTAGATTCAATAGGAGAACCGTAAACTGAGTAATCTATATCTTCTTCAGCTTTCCATTTTGCACATACATCATTTAAATGCTTCATTACTTTTAATCCAAATTCTTTTCCTTCTCCATTATCTGTATGAGAATGACCTGTCATAACTTTAACACATTCATAAAGTCCTGCATATCCTAAAGATATTGTTGAATATCCATGATGTAATAATTCATGAATTGATTCGCCTTTCTTTAATCTAGCTAAAGCTCCATGTTGCCAAAGAATTGGTGCTACATCACTTGTTGCATTGCTTAATCTTTTATGTCTAATTTGAAGTGCTCTATGGCATAATTCAAGTCTTTCATCAAATATTTTCCAGAATTTATCCATATCTCCATCAGCAGATAAAGCAACATCTGGTAAATTAATTGTTACAACACCTTGATTAAATCTTCCATAGTATTTGCCTTTTCCTTCTACATAATTTCCAGCATTAGCAATATTGCCTAAACTCATTGTTCTATCTGGTGTTAAGAATGATCTACATCCCATACATGGATAGCAGTCACCATCACCAAGTTCATTTATTTTTAATTTTTTCATTACTTTTTCTGAAATGTAGTCTGGAACCATTCTTTTAGCTGTACATTCAGCAGCGAGTTTAGTTAGATACCAGTATTTAGTACCTTCACGAATATTATCTTCTTCTAGTACATATAGAAGTTTTGGGAATGCTGGTGTTATATATACACCTTTTTCATTTTTAAATCCAAGTATTCTTTGTTTTAAGAATTCTTCTATTACCATTGCAAGTTCATCTTTATATTCATCAGTTTCACCTAAATACATGCAAACTGATAAGAAAGGTGCTTGTCCATTTGTATTTGTCATTGAATTTACTTGATAATTGAATGTTTGAACTCCATCTTCAACTTCTTTTTTCGTATCTTGCATAGCAAATTTCTTGCATTCTTCTTCGCTTAAGTTTCTTTCTTGATATTTTTTCAAATATTTTTCATAACTTAATCTTACAAATGGAGCTAAGTGTGTAAGTGAAACTGTTGCTCCACCATAGCTTGAAGATGTAACAGCTAGAATTATTTGTGTTGCTATTGTTGCAGCAGTAATAAATCTATGTGGTTTTTCTATCATTACTCCATTTATTACTGTTCCATTTTGAAGCATATCATCTAAGTTAATCAATTCACAATTATGAAGTGCATTTTGTGCAAAGTAATCTGCATCATGGAAATGTATTATTCCTTTATCATGAGCTTCAACTATGTCTTCTGGAAGTAAAAATCTTCTTGTTATATCAGTACTTGTGATTCCTGCTAAATAGTCTCTTTGTGTTGTAACTACTTCTGCATTTTTATTAGAGTTTTCACTATTCCAGTATTCATTTTCACCTTCAATTAATTCTTTTATTGATTTATCTGTTGTATTAGCTTTTCTAACTAATTCTCTAGTATATCTATATGTGATATATTTTTTTGCTAATGGATATTTTCCAAAAGACATTAATTTTTCTTCTATTATATCTTGAATGTCTTCAACTAAAATTCTCTTTTTATTTAGTTCCTCTATATACTTAATTATTTCTTCAATTTGCTCTTTAGAAACTTTTTCTTTTCCCTTTACTTCATTATTTGCTTTGCCTATTGCTATTCTTATTTTTTCTGGATCATAATCTACTATGTGTCCATCTCTTTTTACAATCTTCATTTGATTACTGCCCCCTTCTTTTTATTTTCTTATGATATAAAATTTATAATTTATAAATTTTATATCAATAAATATAAAAATAAAAAAGTCGCATTTGCAACTTTTTTATTTTTGTGATATTATACTTTTAGTACTTTTAAAATTTATTATTTTTATTGATATTTTAGTCTTTTTTGCTATTAATTTTATAAAATAAAAATAACTTTTAGGGTTAGCTATTATGTATATTATTCATTTTTGCTTTATATATTACGGTTATTTTTTTGTATGTTTTTTGACAATTTTTTTAAATTTATTAATTTTTTTTATTAAATATCATAAAAAAATAATGATTTTATTTAAATACTATTATTAATTTTTCTTTATGTTAATAGGAGATATATTATGAAAAGTCCATTTAATAATTTATCCAATTCACAAATAAATAAATTATATGATTTATTGGGAGTACATAAATATACATTTCAAAAAAATATGGAAATTTTGCCTACTATAAAAAATGAAAATATTTTAGCAATTATCCTAGAAGGTTCAGCAAAAATTATAGATAGTGATTATAATGGTAATGAAATTTTAATTGAAAATCTAAATAAGAATAGTGTGTTTGGTACTAATATTTCATCTACTAATAGTGAAACTATACATATTATTGCAAAAGAACTAACAGAAGTTTTAGTAATTGATTATAAAAGAATTATGGATTCAAATAATTTAAAATATAAATATTTTAATGTTTTTTTCAGTAATCTTTTTGATATTATAAATACAATGTATAAAGAAACAAATGAAAGGGTTAAAATTTTAGAAAAAAAGCAAATTCGTGATAAACTTCTAGAATATTTTGACATTGAATATAGTAAAACTAGATTAAATTATTTTACTTTACCTTTTTCTTTTAAGGAACTTGCTGATTATCTTGCAATCAATAGATCTGCTATGTTCAGGGAGCTTAAAAGTTTAAAAGAGGAGCATTTTATTGATGTAAATGGTAGAAAAATAACTTTATTAAATGCAAAAAGTATTAATTTGATTCGATAGTTATTTATAATAAAGTTTTCTTATCCAATTTTTTAGTGTTGAATTTTTAATTATTATATGTTATATAATTTGCATAAAATTTTTAATATACTATTTTGTAAAGGAGTGATTTTATGATTAAACATATTGTTATGTGGAAATTTAAAGAAGGTCATGAAGAAGAAATGAAAAAATTTTTAAATGATTTACTTAGTTTAAAAGATAAAATTGATGTCATAAGAAGTATACAAGTTGGAGTGAATTTAAATAAAAACAGTGAATTTAATGCTGTATTAATTTCAGAATTTGATAATTTTGAAGATTTAAAATTATATAAAGAAAATCCTGAACACGTAAAGGTTTCAAGTTTTTGCAAATCTATTAGAGAAAAAAGAGAAGCAATAGATTTTGAAGAATAAAATTTTAGCAAAATACAATATAAGATTTAATTTAATTTAATTTTATATTGTATTTTTTATTATTTATGATTATAATTTTCTTATGGAAAATTTAGATATTGATTATATAAATAACAAAATAAAAAATGAAGAAGATATTAAAAATTGTACTTTTGACTCTATAAGTGGAATTATTGATAATTCTAATGAAATAGAGTTTAAAAATTGTACATTTAAGAATTCTTCTTTTATTATGAGTAATTTAGATTCTTTTTCTTTTACAAACTGCAATTTTGAAAATGTCGATTTATCTAATTGTGTATTTGATAGCGCTTCTTTTGTTAAAGTAAACTTTAAAAATTGTAAATTACTAGGTTGCTCTCTTATTGACTCTAATTTCTTATCTTGTGCTTTTCACAATTGTATTTTAGATTATGCTAATTTTAATAATTCAAATTTAAAAGATTTTTCAGTTAATAGTTCTTCTGTAAGAAACACAAATTTTGATAGTTGCAAGCTTACTCATTTTAGTATAGAAAATTCATTAATAACCCTTTCTTCATTTATGAATGCAAATTTAAGAGGTCTTGATTTTACTACTAATGATATTTCTGGAATTGTAGTTGATAAAGATAAATTAAATGGTTTAATTGTAAATACTGAGCAAGCCTTAGAACTTGCTAAGTTACTTGGTCTTGTTATAAAATAGTAAATAATGCTTGATTTTTTATAATTTTGTATGTATAATATATTATGTTATGCGCCTGTAGTTTAGCTGGATAGAATGCAAGGCTACGAACTTTGAGACCGGGGGTTCGAATCCCTCCAGGCGCACCAATGACGTATCTGTTTGAACTAATTGAACAGAAAAATAAATATCCCCCGGCTTAGCCGGGGGTATTTTACTCGTAACGCCTAAAGGCTTTGTTACAAGCAGAGCCTCAAGGCTCATAGAGG
>CAWVEX010000002.1:0-3627 GCA_963928415.1 Bacillota bacterium
CATACACCATTCTTCAATGGATATAGACCACAATTCTATTTCAGAACAACAGACGTTACAGGATTAATTGATTTACCAGAAGGAACAGAAATGGTAATGCCTGGAGATAACGTAGATATGACAATTGAATTAATTACTCCAATCGCTATCGAACAAGGATTAAGATTCGCTATTCGTGAAGGTGGAAAAACAGTTGGTTCTGGTGTTGTATCAGAAATAATTGAGTAATAATATAAAAAAACAAGGTAAACAAGCAATTGTTTACCTTGTTTTTTGTTAATTATTTAAGTAAAATATTAAACTATATAATTAAGATATAAAAATTAAAATTTGTTGATTTAAAAAATAATTTTGCAAAAGGAAAATAATAAAGAATATAAATTGGACAAATATTACAAAATTGTTACAAATATATTGACTTTAAATAATTTAAGTAATAATATTATAGTAGTTTAGCTGGGTACATAATTGATAAAAAAAAGCAATCATTAAAATTCGTACCAGTTAGTGAAAGGAATACAAAAATGAAAAAAACACTTAAATTAATATTTATTGTAATAACATTTGCTATAATTTTAAATAGCATAAGTTTTGCAAATACGGGGACTTTAAAAGATACTGATTTTTTGAATGTAAGAGAAAGTCCATCAACTTCATCAAATATAGTAACAGTTTTACCTGCAAATGCTAGTTTTGAAATTACTGGAGAAGATGGGGATTGGTATAAAATTAAATACCAAGACTATACAGGGTATGTAAGTAAACAATATGTTTCAGTAAACGAAATAGTTGCAAATACTAATATACCTGCTAAGTCTAATTCAAATGGAATTATAAATAAGGACTCTAAATTATATGTATTACCATTATTAAATTCAACAGAAATAGGAAATGTTAGTTCTAATACAGAAGCATTAGTTGTTTCTATAACTGGAAAATGGGCATATATACAAACAGATACAGCTTCAGGTTGGATATTTTTAGATAATATTAATGGAACTGAGGAAACAGTTGCAAATAATACGGAGAATGTAAGTGATAATAATAGCGAAAATAATGAAGATACAAATGATGATTCTAATAATCTAGATAATCAAAATGTAAACGATTCAAATAATGAGGATAAGAATAATAATATAACTGATACAAATAATTCAAGCAATACAAATAATTCGAGTGATATAAGCAATTCAAGTGATTCTAATGACAGTACAAATGAAGATGATACAAATTATCCAAAAACAATGTATGTTAATGTAGAAGCTGTATATATAAGAGCTCAGCCAACAACATCATCAGATGCGGTAGCAAGCATAGGATTAAATACTCCAGTTACTGTCAATGGAGAAGATGGAGAATGGTATAAAGTACATGTTACAGATGGTAGTGGATATATGATGAAAAAATATTTATCTGAAAATAAACAATAGAATAAAATAATTTTGGTGATTAAAGTGTTAATTAAATAGTGGGGCACAGAAAGGAAATGAATGAATAGACCAATTTGTGCTCTCACTATTATTTTTATATTTATAATAATAGTTTTATACAAACTAGAAGTAGACTTCTTAGGATTTAACAAAATATATGAATTAGATGAAATTTCAGGTAAATTTGAATGCACTATATTAGGCATAAAATCCGAAAAAGAATATAAAAAGACATATCTCGTTAAAATAATAAAAGTAAATAATATACAAATTAATGTAACTGAAAACGACTTAAAAGAATATATAAAAATATTAAAAGATAAGAAATTTTTATTAGATATAAAAAATAATGTTTATGAGGAAAAATTAGAATATGGAGATGTAGTTATTTTTGATGGAACATATACTAAGCCAAATTCTAAAAGGAATTATGGAGGATATGATTATTCTTTATATTTAAAAACTCAAAAAATATATGGAACAATTGAAGGCACACAAATTAAGCTTAAATCAAAAAATAAAGGTAGCTATATAAATAGAGGTATAATTTCATTTAAAGAATATATAAAAAGTACTTTAAAGGCAAATTTAAGCGAGAATGAAGCAGAACTATGTATAGGATTAGTTATTGGAGATAGAACAAATTTGAAAGAGAGCATAGAAGAAGATTTTAAAACTTCTAATTTAACACATATGCTTGCAGTTTCAGGTTCTCATTTTGTATATATAATTTTAGCAGTAACATATATAAATAAATTTCTAAGAAATAAAAAATTAGGTCAAATATTAATGCTAATAGTTATAATATTATTTATGAATCTAACAGGAAATACAGGTTCTGTAGTTAGGTCAGGAATAATGGCTATTATGACAATTATGGCAAGTATATTTCATAGAAAAATAGATATTTGGAATAGTATGTCACTTGCTATGCTTATACAATTAATTATAAATCCTTATATAATTTTTGACATAGGAGTGCAACTGTCATATGGAGGAGTTATAGGAATAGTTACATTAAATAAAGAAGTTAATATTCTATTAGAAAAAATTTATCAATATTTAAAAAGCTTTATAAAAATTAAAGGGAAAACAAGAAATAAAAAAATAGCTAAAATAATACAAAAATATGGAATTGTAAAATATATTAAAGAATCAATTAGTGTAACAGTATCTGCTAACATAGTTATTATTCCGATAATGATGTATCATTTTAATACTATTTCACTTTCATTTTTTATTTCTAATTTATTAGCAGGTGCTATACTTGGAATTATTGTTCTTTACGCATTTTTATTAATATTTATATATATTATTTTTCAAAAATTTATAGCTCCATTATTTTTAATATTAAATCTTATGCTTAAATTGCTCATATTTATAGCTCATATATGTAGCTTAATGCCTTTTTCAAAAATTTTTGTAGTAACACCTAAAATAATATTTATAATAATTTTTTATTCACTTTTATATTTAGTGTTTAGAAAGATTAAAGAGCCAAAAAATGTTGATACTAAATTTAAAAACTTAAAAGTATATTTGTATAATATAACTTGTAATAAATATTATAAAAAATGTATTTTTTCTTTAATTGTAATTACAATCATATTAAATTTTAGTATCCCAATAATTTTATCTAAAAGAAATAATTTAGAAATAAATTTTATAGATGTAGGACAAGGGGATAGTACTTTAGTTAGAGTTAATAATAAAAATATATTAATAGATGGTGGAGGAAGTAATTATTCTTCAACTTTTGATGTTGGTGAAATGACACTTTTTCCATACTTACTAGATAGAGGAATAAATAAATTAGACTATGTTATAATATCCCATTTTGATTCAGATCACTCCCAAGGTTTAAATTATATAATGAAGAATCTTAAAGTAAAAAATGCACTTATTTCAAGCTTAGGTCAAGAGTCTAGTGAATATACAACATTTATAAATTTAGCTAAAGAGCAAGGTACAAATATAATTTATGTGAAAATGGGGGATATTATTAAAATGGGAGATATGACTATAGAAATATTATTTCCAAATGAAGAAAAAATTTTAGATAATGCAAAAAATAATAATGCTTTAGTATTTAAAATATTATGGAAAAATATATCTATATTATTTACAGGAGATATAGAGCAAATAGCAGAAGAAAAGATATTAACTTTATACCAATATAATATTAAAAAGTTAGAAG
>CAWVEX010000003.1:0-78566 GCA_963928415.1 Bacillota bacterium
ATAATGTAATAAGATTCATATATGATGTAGTAATAGATGTACCAATAAATAAAAGGCAATTGCCATTATACAAAGGGAAAAGAAGATTACCAAAGATATTAAGCAATGAAGAACTTAATGTCTTTTTTAATGCATGTAAAAATTACAAGTACAAGACAATATTTATGATGATCTATTGAAGTAGGCTAAGGATATCAGAAGCGACAAATATAAGAGTAGCAGATATAGATAGTTGCTAATGTCAATATCAAAATGTATAATTGTATTTGTTAAGTGAATTTTACCCTCTTTTATAAATAAATTTTGCATTACTAAATTATGAATATGAAAACTTAAAAAAGTATAGATTTTTTTATATTTATGTAGTATAATATTTCCATAAAATACTACGGAAATAAGGACAAAAGAAAATAAATAGTTAATATAAATTAATAGAAGGAAGGACGATATATATGTATAACTTTAGAGAAATAGAACCTAAGTGGCAAAAATATTGGGACGAGCATGAAACTTTTAAAACTGATGTATGGGATTTTTCAAAGCCTAAGTATTACGCATTAGATATGTTTCCTTATCCATCAGGACAAGGACTTCATGTTGGACATCCAGAAGGTTACACTGCAACAGATATCATTAGCAGAATGAAAAGAATGCAAGGATATAATGTACTTCATCCAATGGGATGGGATGCATTTGGACTTCCTGCAGAACAATATGCTATAAAAACAGGTAATCATCCTGAAGGATTTACTAAAAAAAATATTGCAACTTTTAAAAGACAACTTAAAATGTTAGGATTTTCTTTTGATTGGAGCAAAGAAGTATCTACATGTGATCCAAGTTTTTATAAATGGACTCAATGGATTTTTAAACAATTATATTTAGATGGTCTAGTAAAATTAGTAGATATGCCTGTTAACTGGTGTGAAGAATTAGGTACAGTTCTTTCTAATGATGAAGTAATTGACGGCAAGAGTGAAAGAGGAGGATTCCCTGTTGTTAGAAAAAATATGAAACAATGGGTAATGGATATTCCTAAATATGCTGAAATATTACTAAAAGGATTAGATGAAGTTGATTGGCCAGAATCTACTAAAGATATGCAAAGAAACTGGATTGGTAAATCTACTGGCGCAGAAGTTACATTTAGTGTTGATGGTACTGAAGAAACATTTACTGTATTTACAACAAGACCAGATACATTATTTGGAGCAACATATTGTGTTCTTTCTCCAGAACATCCATTAGTTAAGAAAATAACAACTGATGAGCATAGAAAAGAAGTAGAAGAATATATCAAAAAGGCAGCTTCTAAATCAGACTTAGAAAGAACAGAACTTAATAAAGAAAAAACAGGTGCATTTACTGGAAGCTTTGCTATTAATCCTGTAAATAATAAAAAAATACCTATTTGGATTTCAGATTATGTACTTATGACTTATGGCACTGGTGCTATTATGGCAGTTCCTGCACATGATACAAGAGATTATGAATTTGCTTCTAAATTTGGCATAGAAATTATACCAGTTCTAGAAGGAGGAGATATCTCTAAAGAAGCATATACTGGAGATGGAGTTCATATTAATTCAGATTTCTTAAATGGACTAAACAAAAAAGATGCAATTGAAAAAATTACAAATTGGTTAGAAGAAAAGAAAATAGGTCATAGAAAAGTTAATTACAAAATACGTGAATGGATTTTTGCTAGACAACGTTATTGGGGTGAACCAATTCCAATAGTATTTACAGAGGATAATGAAATTCATGTCCTACCAGATGAAGATTTACCTTTAGTATTACCAGAACTTGAGGATTATAAACCTTCTAAAAATGGTGCCTCTCCACTAGATAAAGCAACAGATTGGGTAAATACAACTTTTGAAGGTCAAAAAGCTAGAAGAGAAACAAGTACAATGCCAGGTTCTGCTGGTTCAAGCTGGTATTTCTTAAGATATATTGATCCTAATAATGATAAAGAAATTGCAAATCCAGAATTATTAAAACATTGGATGCCAGTAGACCTTTATATGGGTGGACCAGAACATGCAGTAGGACATTTATTATATTCAAGATTTTGGAATAATTTCTTATATAACAAAGGTTTATCACCTGTTAAAGAACCATTTGCAAAACTACGTCATCAAGGTATGATACTTGGTACAAATGGCGAGAAAATGAGTAAATCTAAAGGAAATGTAATTAATCCAGATGATATGGTTAGAGAATATGGAGCAGATAGCTTAAGAGTATATGAAATGTTTATGGGACCAATAGATAGTGCTAAACCATGGGATCCTAATGGAATAGATGGTTCTAAGAAGTTCTTAGATAGAGTTTGGAGACTATACACTGAAAGTGGTAAAGTTGTGGATAAAGAAAATCCAAAACTAGATAAAACATACAACTATACTGTTATGAAAGTATCTAAAGACTATGAAAATATGGACTTTAATACAGCAATAGCTCAAATGATGATTTTTGTAAACAATTGTATGAAAGAAGCAATAGTTCCAAAAAGCTATGCTGAAGGATTCTTAAAGTTATTAAATCCAGTTGCACCACATATTACTGAAGAATTATGGAATAGATTAGGTCATACTAATACTATTACTTATGAATCTTGGCCAACATATGATGAATCTAAGATTCAAGATGATACAGTAGAACTTCCAATACAATTTAATGGTAAATTAAGAGCTACAATTAAAATTGCAAAAGGTCTACCAAAAGAAGAAGTAGAAAAAGCTGTAAAGGCAAATTCTAGAGTTCAAAGTCTATTAGAAGGTAAAAATATAGTTAAAGAAATATATGTACCAAATAAAATATATAATATTGTTGTAAAATAAAAGGTTATAGGTAAACCAAAACCTAAATATATTAGATATAAGGAACTAAAATGGATAAAACTAATAAAGAAGCAACTAAGAAAAAACAATTAAATCAAAAACAGTTATCAGAAAAAGATAAAAAAATGTTAAATATAGCATTTAATATATTGGCAATATTTTGTATTGCAATATTCTGCATTGCTCTTACACCAAAGACGTTTCAAAATGATACATTTTATACAGTAAAAGTAGGACAATGTATTAGGCAATTTGGAATTGATGGACAGGATCATTTCTCTTTTATAGATTTACCTTACACATATCCACATTGGCTATATGATGTAGTAATATCATTAATTTATGATTTTTGTGGTGGTTGGACAGGAATTTATGTGTCAACAATGACACTTTCAGCAATTCTAGGAATAGTTTTGTATTTTACAATGAGAAAAATAACTAAAAATTCATTAATATCTTTTATAATGGTATTAGGACAAATGTATTTAATGCAAGACTATGTAGCTGCAAGAGCTCAACTTGTTACATTTATATTATTTGTTTTAGCAGTATTGTTTATAGAGAAATTCTTAGAAACAGGAAAAAAGAGGTATGCTTTTTTATTAATTCTTATTCCTATACTAATTGCTAATGTTCATTCAGCTGTATGGCCATTCTATTTTGTATTATTCTTACCATATATAGGAGAGTATATTATAAAAATAATTATAGATGCCCATATAGTGCATAATGTGTATAAATGGATAACAGATATAAGAATAAAAAGAACAAATAAGATACTAAAAAAAGTTCCAAAAGAAAGTGCAACAAAATACCAAACAAAAGTTGCACAGCTTACTAAACATCAAGAAGAGAATAATAGCAAATTTGAAACAATACTTGCTAAAAGAGCAGAAAAAAGGAAAAGACCATATAAACTTCAAGTGCAAGAAATCGATAGAGTTAAATGGTTAATTTTAATAATGTTTGTTTGTATATTTACAGGTTTACTTACTCCAATAGGAGATATGCCATATACTTATACCTTAAAGATTATGGAAGGAAATACAACATCAAATATAAGTGAACATTTACCTTTAACTTTAATAGAAAATAAACCAATATTATTATGTTTAACAATAACTATTGCTTTATTAATCTTTACAGATACAAAGATAAGATTAAGAGATTTGTTTTTCTTAGGAGGACTTACTTTCTTAGCATTAATGAGTAGAAGACAGGTATCTATGCTTGTGTTATTTGGAGGATTAGTACTTGCTAGAATAATTACAGAATTATTAGAAAAATATGATAAAAATGGAACTAAGGAAGTTATGAATTTTATGACTTCAACAATAGGGGAAGTTCTTACAATATTGTTTATATTATCAATAAGTTATTTTATGTATATACCAAATCAAAATGCACCATATATAAATACATCTTCATATCCGGTAGAGGCTGCAAAATGGATAAAAGAAAATTTAGATTATAAAAATATAAGGATGTATAATGAATACAATTATGGTAGTTACTTACTATTAGAAGATATACCAGTATTTATTGATTCTAGATGCGATTTATATACACCTGAATTTAATGGTAAAAAAGGTGACGATGGTAAATATGTAGGACAAGATATATTCTCAGATTTTATGAATATATCTGGCATTGCAACATATTATGACACAAAATTTGATCAGTATGATATTAATTATGTAATGACAAAAACTAATACTAAATTAAATATGCTTTTATCTCGAGATGATGGATATGAACAAATTTATAAAGATGAAAACTTTATAATTTATAAAAGACTATTAGATTAAAGGTTAGTATAAATACAATAAAATATAATATTAAAAAGACATAAAATATAGAATAAAAGAATGAGGAAAAATGGCAGAAATTAAAGAAATTAGAATAACTGAACAAAATATAAATCAGAGGCTTGATATGTATATAGCAAGCCTTGATTTAGACTTGTCTAGAAGTATGGTACAAAAAATGATAGAAAATAGGCAAGTTTTAGTAAATGATAAAGTACCTAAAACTTCATATAAGACTAAATTAAATGATATAATTAAAATATCTATAGAAGAGCCAAAAGAAACTACTTTAAAAGCACAAGACATACCACTAGATATTATTTATGAAGATGATGATATTATTGTAGTAAATAAGGCAAAAGGTATGGTAGTTCATCCTGGAAATGGTAACCCAGATGGGACACTAGTTAATGCGGTTTTAGAACATTGCAAGGGAAACTTATCTGGAATAGGCGGAGAAATAAGACCTGGAATAGTACATAGACTAGATAAAGATACATCAGGTCTAATAGTAATAGCCAAAAATGATAAGGCACATATAAACTTAAGTAAACAAATACAAGAAAGAAGCGTAAGAAAAATATATACAGCATTGGTAAGAGGTATTATTCCAGAAGATACAGCAACTATAAATATGCCAATAGGAAGAAGTAGGCAAGATAGAAAAAAGATGGCTGTAAGAAAAGATGGAAAAGAAGCAATTACACATATAAAAGTTATAAAAAGGTATGGCAAATATACTTTAATAAGAGTTAAAATAGATACAGGAAGAACTCATCAAATAAGAGTACATATGGCAGAAATAGGATATCCAGTAGTAGGTGATGAAGTATATTCAAATGGAAAGAATGAATTTGGAATTCATGGGCAAATGTTACATAGTACTAGTTTAGATTTTGTTCATCCAATTACAGGAAAACAAATGCACTTTGAAGCACCTTTACCAAAATATTTTATAGAAGTATTAAATAAATTAGATAATAGATAATATAAAAGAAAAATTATTAAAATGTATAGTAGGTGAAAAATGGAAGAAAGATTACAAAAATTTTTATCTGAAAATGGAATTGCATCTAGAAGAAAAAGTGAAGAGTTAATTTTACAAGGATTAATAAAAGTAAATGGAAAAGTAATAACAGAATTAGGCACGAAAATAAATCCAGAAAAAGATGAAGTAGAATATAATAATAGAAAAGTAAATAAGGTAAATAAAAAGGTATATATACTTTTAAATAAACCTATAGGATATGTTACAACAGTAAAAGATCAATTTGATAGAGATACAGTATTAGATTTACTAAAAGATGTAAAAGAAAGAGTAGTTCCTGTTGGAAGATTGGATATGTATACATCTGGAGCACTACTATTAAGTAATGACGGTAATTTTATAAATCTAGTTACTCATCCAAAAAATGAAATAGAAAAAACATATAATGTAACTATTGCAGGAATTGTTACAGATGAAGAGATTACAAAGTTAAAAGATGGTGTACAAATTGAGAATAATGGTCAAACATATATAACAAAAAATGCTAAAGTAAAAATATTAAAAGTAGACAAAGAAAAGGATTTCTCTCGCATTCAAATAACTATTCATGAAGGAAAAAATAGAGAAGTAAGAAAAATGTGTGAAGCTATAGGGAAAAAAGTACTAGCTCTTCATAGAAGCAAAATTGCTAATTTAGATGTTAAAGATTTAAGTCTTGGAAAATGGAGATATTTGAGTGAAAAAGAGGTTAAAGATATTTTAAGATTAGCGAAAGTAAATAAATAAGATAAAAAGAAACAAAAAGATAAAAACAAATTCAAAACCAAAGAGGAAAAGAAAATGATATATAAAAATTTTAATTTTAATGAAAACAAAAAAACTAAAGAAAGTTTAGCAATTAATGAAATTGAAGTTGGTAAAAAGGTTTATGGAACAGTTATAAATATTAAGCCATATGGAGCATTTGTAAAAATAGAAAATGGGGCAGTTGGATTATTGCATATAGAAGACATATCTATAGCAAGAATGAAATCCCCCGAAGAAAGATTACATATAGGGCAAAAAATTCCTGTATTAATAAAATCTATAGACAAAAAAGAAAATAAATTTAACTTAAGCTATAAAGAATTACTAGGTAGTTGGCAAGACAATATAAAAGATGTTAAAGTTGGGCAAGAAATGCCAGGAATTATTAGAGAGACCGCCAAAGGAAATAAAGGAATATTTATAGAGCTAAAGCCAAATCTTGTTGGTATGAGCGAATATAAGCCAAACTATAATTTTGGTGATAAAGTAACTGTAATAGTAAAAAAGATTATACCAGAAAAGCATAAGGTTAAATTAAAGATAATTTAGATTTTATGTTGGGAGGGACTTATTCGTAAAATATTTTACAAAAAGAACCGTCCCAAATGTAAAATATTTGCATTATGTGAAGTATTGTGCTATAATTATAATTGTTGATGAAGTAACTTAATTTACTTCGAATCTTACAAAATAATTTTTGGAGGAATATAAAATGGTAGAAGATAGTGAAATTAAAACAAAAGTGTCTCCATTTGCAATGAGAACACAAGAAATTAAAGTATTTGATGGAAAAGATGGATATGTTTCAATGAATCAAATTATTCAAAAAATGAATTTGGGACATTTAACAGAAATACATTTTAAAATACTTGAATTAGTAAACAAATTTGAATTTGTAACATCAAGACAGCTATATTATTTATTAAAGTTAAAAAATGTAGATATAGCTTCTCAAGATAAGCTAAACACAAAATTAGAGCAATTAGTAAAATGTAAAATATTAACTAGATATTATTTTACATCTGTTGAAGGTGATGGTGTATTTAGAATTTATTGTATGGAAAAAATGGGTAAGTATTTACTTACATCTAGAGATATTGAGTGTAAATGGCAACCTAGTGATAATGCAAAGCCTGTTGAAATGATTAAGAAAAAATTAGCAGGAAATCAAGTAATTATTGCATTCCTTAGAAAATCTACTCACGTTAATTCATATACACTAAAACCACCTATTACTGATAAAAATACAGGTAAAATATTTAAGCCAACACTTAGTATAAGATTTGATTATTCAAATAGAAAAATAGATTTTGTATTTGATGTAATAAGAAGAAATGAATCTTGGAAAGAAGATTTAAAAATAAGAATGAATCAATACAAAAACTTTTATAGCAATTTTACACCAGGTGATTCAGGATTCCTAAATTTACCACAACTTATACTTGTTTGTGAAGATGATAAACATATGGCAGAAGTATTTAAAGAAATAATAGTAAATAACTTATCTTTAGATAAGATTAAAATTTATTATACAACAGATATGGCACAAAATAGTGATAAGCTAGATAAATCTTTATATGAATTTGTAGAAGAAAATGGTAAGTATAAAATAAAAAATGTAGAAGCTAAAATATTTATATAATGTATTGAAAATAGCTAAAAAATGTGATAAAATTTATATATCGTAGGTTATAAAAAAGCATCGGCTAGGAAGATAAGGAGGAAAAGTCTATGGGAAAAAATCCTGATCGTTACGATTATGATCGCGACGAATACTATTACGATGAAGAGACTGACACGCTCACTGCTTGGGATAGGGATGAAAGCTATACCGGTGACGGAGAAAAAATCGATTCCTATTCTGACTAATCTATTCGTTCAAAACAGTTTTTGACTAGCCGAACTTTATCTACGCAAAAAGGGTTGCTAACTGGCAACCCTTTTTGTTAGTATGAGTTTATTAATTTTATTTTTTACCTTTCCTAAATGTATATGTTATTGCATCATCATTATCTAATAAAAAGTTTGTGTTTGATGTATCTAATTTAATAGGATCTGTTTCTAATTCATCATCATTAAAATGTGCATTTCTTAAACTTGTTTTCTTAGATTTCTTTTCTTCTCCTTCAGCAATACCATTAGTGAATTTAGCAAAGTTATATGTTTTTATATCTTGCTTTTCTTTATATTTAGAAGCTAAGAAGTCTAATTTTGCTGTACCATTTATAATTTTGCCTTTTAAGTCTTTTACTTTATACATACAGTTCTTAAATTTTAAAGATTGGACTTTACCAGGTTTATATTTAAGCTTGTAATTATAACCTATTTTTCCTAGCTTAGTGTCATATTCTCCTTTTGCTGTATCGTAAGATTTATCATATTCCCATTCTTTCTTTTCACCAAGTTCTTTAGACCACCAATCATTATCTTCAGGTGAGTTATCTCCAAATACAATTTTATTTGAACAGTTTGAAATAATTATATTAGCTAATTTGTCACCGTGTTTTTTTAATTGGTCTAAACTTTGTGCGGATACTACGGTACCAATTCTATACTTTCTATAAATTGTAAATATAGGTTCTGTAGCTGAACATATAAAGTCAGGAAATTCATCAATGTATAAAAAGTGGGGAATACGTGTGCTTTCAGTTCCAGGTCTTCTTAATACTGAATATTGCATAAGTAGTAAGAAGAATAAACCAAATGCTTTGTGAGCTGATTCACCTAAATCACCACGTCTTGTGCAAACTAAAGTTACACCACCATTTGCTAATATATCATCATAATTTAAATTATTGACTCTATTGCAAAGTATATTTTTTACACCTGGATAACGTAATAATGAATCTAGTTGACCAATAGGTAGTGAAACTACTTTTTGCATTTCGTCTCTATTAGGACTATCACTAAAGAAGTTTTTCTTAAAATAACTTATTTGCATATTATATTCTTCAGCAAGCTCTTTATCACTTTCAAGAATTTTACACATTTTTTCTATTAAATCAAAGTTGTTTAATAACTTAAATAGATCTTCTATATTTGGTAATTTTCCTTCATTCATTTTAGGATAAATTAATCTTAATAAAATAGTTAAGTTTTCTATAATTTGTGACGTTTGATTCTCTCTATAAGCCATTTCCATACCAGGATTTTTATCAGCATATAATCCTTTTAAAACAGTAGATATTGCAATTGCAGTTTGAGTAGGATCTTCAAATGCAAATGGATTAAGACCAGGAGATGTAGAAGAATCAGGGTCTATAATATTTACTGGAATACCAAAATTATCTGCTACATTTTTTATTTTAGATATAGTTTCATAATCTGGTGCCATATATGTAATACCTAAATCACGGTATATTAATTTAGAACCAGAATTTGCATATATTAAATTTTTTAAATATTTTTTGTAAATACCAATTCTTGAATCTACAGGTTTTAACATATTTAAGCTAAAATTGCTATTAATATAATCATTATCATAAGGAGCAGTAAGTGTTGCTAAGCCCGTTTTTAGGCAAGCATAACCCATTGTTTTAGCACACTCTTTATAGAAATATTTTTTATCTATATCTTGTGCGACCCAAGGTTCAAATATTAAAGATGTTTTACCTGAGCCAGATACACCAACAACTAATGTTGATTCAAATCTTTTTGACTCAGGAATTTTAACACTATTTCCATGATCTTTATCTGTACCAATGAATATTTCATCAGTGTACTGTCCCCAACCAGAAGATTTATCAGATAAATCAATACCACCATAATCAAATATAGAATCTGTAATATCTTTAGTGTCATTAACCATTGTATACAATTTTCTAAAGAAGTAACTAATTGTAACTAATGGTAAATAAATTGCAATTGCTGAAAGAGCAGGCTTTATCAAATATGAAAAGTTACTTGCTAAATTTGGATATCCAGGAAGAGATAATAAGCCAAGCCAAGCAGCTTCATTAATCCATTCTGTAAACATTGTTATAAATAAAATGTAAAGTGAAATACAATATGCATAAAACCATTTTAATTTATCATCATCACATTTTATAAACTTAGATGAAAAAGAAAATAGAAATGCAAATATTGGACAAAGTAATGCGAAAGCATATTTTATAGGTCCCCAATATACTGATGCAACACCAGTAAATAATATTAACAAGAATTCTACAATTCTATCTATTAAAATAAAAATTGTTAAAAGTGATAAAACATAAGTTAAAAATGTATTTCTATCAGTTTTTAACCATTTTAAGAATTTATCAAATATTTTCATCATAAAATAAAATCCTTTCTAGCTTTTACATTATTGTAAAAAAGATATTTATGAAATAATTCTCTAAAAAAGAAAATTAATATTATTTAAATATTAAAAATTAGCTTAAAAAGCCTAATTACTCATATATATATTATCCTACAAAATCAAGAAAAAAACAAGACTTTTAGGCAATTTTTTTGTAATAAAAAGATTAAATAAGCATATTAGTAATTTATTATTATTTTTGATATAAAAATATTTAACTTATTTATCATAAAACTAATTAGTATTAAAAATTATTTATTAATAAAATTATTCAAGTTTCATATATTTAATTAAAGTACAAAGCTAAATAGATGTGAAGGGAGTAATTATAAAAATTATATAATGAATAATAGAAATAGTAGAAGGAAAGAAACCTTTTTTCAAAGCATAGTAGCACTTATGCTTTCTCAAGTTATTGTAAAAATATTAGGTTTAATACATAAATTGTATTTGACAAATAAACAAGGCTTTGGAGATGAAGGAAATGGTGTTACTAGTGCAGCTTTTCAGGTATATTCTTTAGTATTAAGCATAACATCAATAGGTGTTCCAGCAGCTGTATCTAAATTAGTTGCACAAAGAGTGGGAGTTGGTGACCATAAGGGTGCATATAAAATATTTAGAATTTCATTAGGCTTATTTTCTATAATTGGTATAATTGGAAGTTATATGCTAGTTATAAGTTCAAAATATATATCTAATAATATACTAGGTATGCCTGAAGTTGAGCTATCATTAATAGCATTAGCACCATCCATATTTTTAGTATCAGTAATATCAGTGTATAAAGGATATTTTAATGGTAGAGAAAATATGAGAGCCACTGCAAAAGCTCAAGCCTATGATCAAATAACAAAAACAATTGTTACTATTGTAGTAATTGAATTAGCAACAGTTGTAGCTAAAATAACCAATATATCTGTAATAGTATCAATAGCAAATTTGGCAACAACTATAGCAAATATTGTAGAATTTACATATCTATATATTTTCTTTAGAAAAGAATTAAAAGAAATAAAATATGAAATATTAACTAGTGTACATGTAAGACCAGTTAGGACACTATGGGCAATTAAAGAAATAATAATAGTTGCCATTCCTATGGCAATTACTCCATTTATAGCTACAATAGGTAGAAATTTAGATTCAACGACTATTATGAGTGGACTTCAAACGAATATGAGTTATAATGATGCTAAAATACAATATGGAATATTAAATGGAAAAGTAGATACTCTAGTAAATTTTCCATTATCTTTTAGTGGAACAATGTCAACAGCCCTAATTCCAAGTATTGCATCTGCAAATTCTAAAAACACTTTAAATGAAGTAGAAAAGAGAATAAATACTTCCTTACTTTTAGGACTTTTAATAACACTTCCAACTGCGGGTATTTACATAGCATATGCAAATGAAATATTAAATCTACTTTTTCCTAATGCATCTAGTGGAAGTATGCTTTTGCAAATAAGTGCAATTACTATAATCTTTTTATCAATTGAACAAACAATAAGAGGAGTACTGATTGGAATAGGGGATAACAAAATCCCTATAATTAGTGTAATTATAGATGCTTTTATAGGCTTTATATTAAATAAGATTTTAATACCATTAAATAGTATTATAGGTGGAATAAATGGAGCAGCAATAGGAAATGCAATTTCTAATTTGGTTGTTACAGTAATAGGATATTACTGGATAAAAAAGAAAATAAGCATAAAAATAAGAAAGAAAAATATATTAAAGGCAGTACTATCAACGGTAATATTCATTGTTTTTTCTAAAATAATATTTAATATATTAAAAATAGGAGTAAATGAAAAGATTAGTTTATTAGTAAGTTTAGCATTTGGCACAATAATTTATTTAGTATTAATACATTTATTTAACATTTTGAATACAAAACAATTACAAACGCTGTCATTTAGGCAAAAAAAGGTAAAAAAAGCTAAAACTATTAGCTAAAAAAATGTCTGAAAATGGCTTGAAATCAACAAAAATTAAAAAGAAACTCGCCAAACCCTACAGCCACAAAGGTTCAAAAGAAAAAAGTAGAACAAAAAAGAAGGATTTTGTCATTCCTTGAAGAATAATAGTATTAGTAGATGAAGAACAATCTACACATTCGTTCTTTATAGGAGGTAATAAAATGAACAAATCTGAATTAATCGCAGCTGTAGCTGCTAAAACAGGAGAAACAAAAAAGAAAGCTGAAGAAGCTGTAGACGCATTTGTAGATGTTGTTACAGAAGCTTTATCAAAAGGAGACAAAGTACAATTAGTAGGCTTTGGTTCTTTTGAAGTAAGAAAAAGAGCAGCTAGAAAAGGAAGAAACCCACAAACTAAAGAAGAAATCAAAATACCAGCAAGCAAAGCTCCAGTTTTCAAAGCTGGAAAAGCTTTAAAAGATGTTGTTAATAAAAAATAATTAAATGAGTTTTATATATTAAATATGAATTCATATAAAAAATAGACTAGAAATAGTCTATTTTTTTAATCGATAAAAAATTAGACAAAAAAATAGACTTATCAAGAATTGATAAATCTATGGTGCAGATACCCGGAATCGAACCGGGACGGATTATTAGTCCGCAGGATTTTAAGTCCTGTGCGTCTACCAGTTCCGCCATATCTGCATAAGTTTTGTAACTGAACAATACTTATTATAATATCTATATAGTACGTTTGTCAAGAGAAATTTAAAATTTTATAAAAAAAGTTCATCTTCTATTATTAGATGAACTCTAATTGAATTAAAATTATTGCTTTTTACATTACATATAACAAAATGCAAAAAAATTGTAAAAAGCTACCTAATAAAATAAATAAGTGAAATATGGAATGTACATATTTATGTTTCTTACCAATACCATATAGTATGGAACCTATTGTATAAGATATTCCACCTGCAACTAATAATATAATGCCTGCCATATCTACAGATTTGAGTAACAAATCTAGCCTAAAGATTATACACCAACCCATTAATAAATAGCAAATCATTGAAAATACTTTAAACTTTTTTAGGTCAATTGAATTAAGGACAATTCCAATAATTGCTAAAGCCCATATTATACCAAATATCCACCAACCAGAAGAAGGGCTTATTTCTCTAATATTACAAAGTGCGACAGGTGTATAGCAACCTGCTATTAATAAAAATATGGTACAGTGGTCTAGTACTTGAAATACTCTTTTTGAAAAAAGTCTAGGACTAAGTCCGTGGTAAATACTAGACATAGTATATAAAATAATTAATGAAACTCCATATATAGCTCCACTAACAACTCCATATACATTTCCATGAACAGCTGCAAAAATAATGCAAAGTACAGTTGCAACTATTCCTAAGACAGCACCTACAATATGTGATGTCATATTAAATATTTCTTCACCCTTAGTATAAGATGGAAGAATTCTATCTGCTAATTTCGTTCTCGTCATAATTTAATCCTTTCAAAAAGATTATATCCAATTTTAATCAAAATAATCACTTATTTCTTGAAGATTATCAAAATTGCATTGTCTTAATATATCATAAACAACAACACAAACTGAATTTGCAAGATTTAAAGATCTTAAAGTTTTTCTCATAGGAATTCTAATGGTCTTATCTATATATTTAAGTAGCAAATCTTCTGGTAACCCCTTGGTTTCTTTACCAAATAAAACAAATACCTCATCCATCTTTCCATAATTAGGTTCACAATATATATGCTTTCCTTTTGTTGTTGCAAAGAACATATTATGCTTTTCAGGAGGATATTTTTCTAAAAAAGCATTTAAAGAAGAATGTTCTTCTATATCTAATTTATCCCAATAGTCTAAACCTGCTCTTTTAACAGCTTTTTCAGAAATACTAAATCCTAATGGATATACTAGGTGCAATTTAGCACCAATTGCTGCACAAGTTCTTGCAATATTACCTGTATTTTGAGGTATTTCTGGTTCAACTAAAACTACATTTAACTTCATAATTAAAATCCTTTCTACGGTATTTTACAAAATCAATACTTATTTTGCAATAATAGTAGTATATAAATATTAAATATATATAAAATTAATGCAAATAATAAAAGCCAAGAGTAAAACCTTGGCTTAAAAACAATGTTCATAAAGAACTAATCAGCTTTAACTACCTGTGTATCTTCAGCTTCAACATCCTTAAATAGTGGATCTTTGAAAAAATCTACTAAAGTCATATGAGATCCTTCACAAAGATGTAATAATGTTGTTAATGTAAGGCTTGTACTTTTACCATTCATAAAACTACTTAATGTAGAGTATGGAACTCCAGAACTTAATGCTAGTTTATGAAGAGATACACCATTTTCAGAAGCAATATTTATTATTCTTTGTCTAACTGCTGTACAAAGTAACATATCCAATCTCTCCTTTCACTAAAAGTATAACAGAAATTACGAAAAAATGATGGCGATAATACGACAAAATAAGCATTTTTATAAAATTTTACAAAAATACTATAATTTTAAAAGTTACAAGCATCTAATAATTAAAGTATTGTTTAATTAAAAAAAGTGTGATATACTCACCAAAAAGAAAAAGGAAGGAAAGCAATGGTTAATATTATCATTTTTAGTATAATATCTTTATCCATTTTTATATATACTGTAATTAAGCTAATAAAAGAAAATGATTCTAATTTTCTTATATCTTTAATAGCTGAATTTATTGGAATAATAATTAATTTTATTTGTATATTTTTTACAATAGAGCCAAGCATAACTTTATTAATTATAATGTACTTGTTTAGTGTAATAGTTCCTTTTATAATTTTTATATTAGAAAAAAAAGAAATAAATCTAATAGAAATTATAAATATAGTAAATGCTAATTATCTTGAAAAGAAAAATCAATATGATTTAGCAAAAAAGATGCTAATAAAAAATGTAAACAAATTTCCTAATAATTATTTAAGCCATTTAAAGTTAGCAAAATGGTACGAAAAAAATGGAGAATTAGAAAAGGCGGAAGATGAATATTTAAAAGTTATAGAATTAAAACCAAGTAAATATGAGAATTATTATAAATTGGCATTAATATATAATAAAGATAAAAAAAATCAACAAGCAATAGAAATATTAAAAGAAGTTTTAAAAAGAAAAGCAGATTATTTAGATGCAAGTATATGCTTAGGAAGCATTCTTTACGAAGCAGATATGTTTAAAGAATCAATAATTGTTTTCCAGGATGCTTTAAAATTTCATCCTGGAGAATATAAATTGTATTATTATATGGGAATGACATATACAAGATTAAATGATTTTCCAAATGCAAAAGAATACTACAAAAAGGCAGCTACTATAAATTCAACACTTAATGCTGCTAAACTTAATTTAGGACAAATTTCTTTAATATTTAAAGATTATGATGAAGCAGAAAAATATTTTATGGAATGTATAGAAAATGACGATGAAGAAATTCAGGCAGAAGCATATTATTATTTAGCTAAAATAAAACTTATAAATAATGATAGTAATCTTGCTATACATTATGCAAATATTGCATTAGAATTAGATCCAAATCTTATAGAAAAAATGAAAAAGGATATGTACTTTGCTACAATTTTAGGAAAGTTAAAACCAAAAGGGGTATATCAAGCAAAAACAAAGCTTAAAGTTAAAGAAAAAAATATAATAAATTATTTAGATAAAACATTTTCAGTAGTTCAGACATTAACATCAGATAAAGAAATAAAGGAAAAGAATATTATTGAAAAAGAAAGAGAATAATAGTAAATAAATAAAATTGTAATTCATATTATAAAATAAATATTTGCTACTTAAAATTTAAGATATGTACATAGAATAAATGTGCTGAGCAAATAGGAAAGGAATAGAGATTAATATGAGTTACAATTTTTTAATTATAGGTGGAGACGAAAGAATAAGTATACTTGCTAAAGAGCTTTTAAAAGATGGAAATAATGTATATACTTTTGCAAATGAAGTAGAGAAAATAGAGGAAATTGATAAAAAAGAAAACATAAAAAACTACAAATATGATATTGTAATTAGTTCAATGCCTCTTAGCAAAGATAGTGTAAATATATATTCTCCATTAAGTTCAAAAAAAATTACTTTAAATGAGTTAAAAGATATATCAAGAGGAAAGGTACTTATTGCAGGAAAAATTCCAAAGGAATTTTTTAAAGAATATGACAAGTATGATAAACAAATAATAGATAAGAGTAATAATGAAAATAGCTTAATTAAATGTTATGACATATTAGAAGATGAACCAACAACTATATTAAACACAATTCCAACTGCTGAAGGTGCAATTCAAATAGCAATGGAAGAAACTGACTATATATTAAGTAATAAAAAGGCTTTAGTATTAGGATTTGGTAAAGTTGGCAAGACTTTAGCAAATATGTTAGATAAAATAGGAATGGAAGTTTACTGTGAGGCAAGAAAAGAAACAGACTTAGCTTGGATAAAAGCATATGGATATAACCCAATTCCATTAGAGAATATGAAAAATAATTTATGTAAAATGAATATAATCTTTAATACAATCCCAATGCAAATTCTAGATAAAAGTTCATTAGTTTTATTAAATAAAAATACATTAATAATAGATTTGGCATCTTATCCAGGTGGGGTAGATTATGAAATAGCAAATAAACTAGGTATTAAGGCAATTCTAGCTTTAGCTTTACCGGGAAAAGTGGCACCAAAAACTTGCGCAGAATATTTGAAAAAATTTGTATATAAAGTAATTTAATTAATAAATCAAATAAAAATTAATATATGTTATTTAAATAAGTATTGAATGAAAATAAAAAAATCAAATATTACAAATATTACAAATATTACAAATATTACATTTATTTTACAATACTCGACAAGTTATTGACTTTTACTAAAAAAATTATAAAATATAAATAATGAAAAAGAAATAAAGACATTTATTGCATATTTATAAAAAAAATGCAAAAGATAAATAATGCATAATAAAGTACTATAAAATCAAATGAAGGAGTAAAAAGGTGCAAGAGAGTTTAGGAATAAGTATATCTGATAAAGTAATAAAATATGCTAAAATAACCAAAAATAATGATCAACTTGATGTTGCATCTTTTGGCATTAAATTCTATGACAATATAGAAAGAGACATAGGGCAAATTATTCTAGAGACTAATAGCAGTAATATACCTATTTGTATAGACACACATAATGAAAAAGTTAATTATTTTAGCGTTTTCGGACTTCTTAGCAAAAATGACACAAAAAAATCAATTGCTACAGAATATGAATCTATGTGCGCAGATAATCATATGAATTCAAATGCTTATGAAGGAAAATACTTAATTGTTAATGATGTAAATAACAAGGATAGAAATAAAGTTATTTACTTTACAGAAAGTAAAACAGATATAGAAGAAAGATTATCTTGGTTTAAAAATCAAAAGGTACATTCACTTACTCCATTACCAACATCAATATGTAATATAATGCAAGCTCAAAAAGGTGAAAATATTTTAATTGTAAATATTGATGAGAAAACAACAGTAACAACAATATTAAATCAAAGAATATATAATATTGATATGATACCAGCTGGAATGGGAGAAGTAATAGATAAAATAAATGAAAGAGAAAACTCTTATTCAAAAGCTTATGAGGCTTGCAAAAATACTACAATATATACGATGGAAACAACTGCAACAGATGATCCTAACAATAAGTACCTTTCATTTATAATTCCTACATTATTTAATATAGTACAAGAAGTAAAAAAAATTAAAGATCAACATAACAAAATAGACAAAATTTATTTAACAGGTTTAGGAACAGCAATTAATAATATTGACTTATATTTCCAAGAATACTTCAATGATTCAAAATGTGAAATACTTAAACCATATTTTGCAATAAATAATAGCAAAATAAATATTAAAGATTATATTGAAGTTAATAGTGCAATAGCACTTGCAATGGAAGGTTTAGATTATGGACTAAAGGATTTAAACTTTAGAACTAGCAATTGGAAAGAAAACTTAAATACATTATTACATTCAGATATTAAAAATTTGAAAAAGAATACAAAAAGTAGTAAAAAAACATCTTTTAGTTTTGATACTAATATGAAAGGACCACTTAAACCTACAGAAATATGGCTAGTAAGATGTTGCACAACAGTCCTTATGATAGTAGTAATATACAGTGTATGTTCAATATTATTAGGAAAACAATTAGAAGAAAAAACAGCACAAGCTCAAGGAGTAATTGATGATACAAATTCACAAATTGCAAAGCTTAATTCTAATGAAGATGATATAAACAGTAAGATATCAGATTTTCAAAGAGTTACAACAAAATTACAAAATGCAAGTTCTTCAATAGCTCTAAAGCAAGGAAGAAAAAATGAAATACCAACATTGTTGAATCAAATAGTATATACTATACCAAAAAATGTTCAACTAACTGGAATTCAAGATACAGAAAAACAATCAAATGGCGAAACAGTACAACATATATCTATAACAGCAAGATCAAAACAATATGAGCAATTAGCATATTTCAAAGCTAAATTAAGCAATAATGGATATTTGTTAAATGTTACATCAACAGAGGGAACAAAAACAGGAGAATATGTTGAAGTTACTATAGAAGGAGATTTACCCTAAATTTTAAAGGAGATATGCAATGAGAAGATTACTAATATCAATTTTATTAATTTTATTAATAGTCATAACAGTACTATGCATAAAAAATGGTATAAACATTGGACCATTGCATGTACTTGGAGTAACACAAATACAAGATGCCAATGCAAATCTTACTAGAAAAATTGCAGAAGCTAAAACTACAAATGATAATTATGCTAAAGAATTAACCAAAGTCAAAAATTCAATATCAGACTTAGGAGATGCAAGAGCTGAATATTTACAAACAATTAATGTAAGCACTGAAAGTGAAATACGAGAGGCAACACAAACAAAGAATTATACGATTGAATATTTGTGGAGTCAAGTAGGTAACCATGCTACTAAAGAGGGCGTAAATATTAAGATGGATGTCGTATCTGGTGTAGATGAAAATACAAGAAATTTGAATTTTACGGTTTCGGGAAACTATTTAGCAATAACAAATTTCATTACATCACTTGAAAATGACTCAGCATTACAATTTACAATAGACAGCTTTTCTATGACACAAAATCAATGTACATTCATTGTAAGAGATGTATTTATAGATAAAGGAAGTACATCGGCAAAAACTACTACAACTAACATAGCAAATAATAAAAATGGACAAGATGATGCAAATGAAAATACTACTACAGATAATAATTAAGAAGAAAGCACATAATAAAAATAAAGGAGTTAATTATGGCAAAAACAATATTTAAAGAAGTACTAATTATATTATTAGTATGTGTTGCTATAATATTATTAATGGCAGTAATATTTTATAATTATATTCCAACAAATAAGGTAATACCTGCAAAGGTAACAGCTTATAAATTACCTCAAAATGTTGAAGATATTATAAATGAAACAACAGTTGATAGTTTAAATATGACTACTGTCAATTATACAATAGATAATTCAGACTTAAATAGATATGAAGAAGCAAAAAGCTATAATCCTGGCAAAGCAGATCCATTTTCTGAATATACAGAAAATGCTCCTGCAGTTACAAATGATACCAATTCAGGTACATCAAATGAGCCAGTTGATGAAAATGTAACTGATAATTACTACAATTCACAAAATGTAGGAACATCAGGAAAATAATTTAATTTTAGGTAATATTTATTATTATATAAATATATACAAAATTTTACTAAGGAGGGAATTTTAAATGTTTAAAGAAGAAAAAGGTATAACTTTAGTAGCTTTAGTAGTAACAATTATCGTTCTACTTATATTAGCAGGTGTTGCTATTAGCTTAACAGTAGGACAAAATGGATTATTCAAAAGAGCTCAAAATGCTGCAGAAACTTGGAACAGAGCTGAAGCTAATGAAAATTCTTGGATGACTGATTCAGTTGACAAATATGACAGTGTATACAATCAATATCTTAGATAATAACTAACAAATTGCAAATCTCTATTATTTTAAATAATAGTACTAAATATGGAGGTTACCTAAATTATTCGTATTTAGGTAACCTCCATTATACTAATAAAATTTAATTAGCTATTAAAAAAATATTAATTTATACTAAAAGGAAAATAAAAATGAACATATTTTTTTATATAATAATATTTATAATGGGAAGTGTTTTTGGAAGTTTTCTAACACTTGCCACATATAGAATACCTCTAAATCAAGATATAACTCATAAACATTCATATTGCCCAAAATGTAATCACAAACTTGGATTTTTAGATATGATACCAATCCTTAGTTATTTATTTATTAAAGGTAGATGTAGATATTGCAAATCTAAAATAAGCCCAAGATATTTTATAATAGAAATACTATGTGGCATAGCTTTTGTTTTACTCGCTTTATCACTAAAAATAAATATCTATGAATTAAGTATATTAGATTTAATAAATTTTATACTTGGAGCATTATATATTGTATTTTTATTTTTAGTAGCAGGCATAGACATAGAACACAAGTATATTGATAAAAGAGTTCTAGCTTATGGATTTGTTATTTCTTTATTAAGTTTATTACTTGAATATATTTATGATTCAAATTTTAATGTTAATAGATTAATTATATATTTAGCAATTACTGTAATTATTTTGTTATTTAATACAAATCAGCTAAAGAAAAAAGGAAAAGATAGTTATATAATAAATTTTATTTTATTATGTATTATAATAAATTTATTTTCTTATGAAGTAGTTACAATATATTCACTAATAATAACATTAATAACAATAATTATCTATCAACTAGTAATGAAAATTATTAATAAAAATAAGAAAAAGCAGGAAAACGAAATGTTACCTGTAGCATTTTGCTTATGTATTTATAATTGCTTAACAATATTTTTGGCAAATTTTATGATTATATAGTAGGTGATTAAATGAGAAAAAAAAGATTTAATTTTAAAGGAGAAAAAGCAGCAACATCAATAGATATTGTAACAGGTGTGTTTATTTTTATGATGTTTACATCACTTATATTCGCTTTATATATTCAAATATATAAGCAATCTTCTATTATAAAAATACATCAAGATGCAATGGGATATATTATACAAATTTGTGAAGACATAGATATGGAAGACTATGAAACTACTGATGACTTAAATGAATATAAAAAAGATATCATATCAAAGATTAATTTACCAGAAGACAGATATACTTTAACTTTGCAACAAGAAAAATATATAGATACCAATAAAGATGCAAAAGATATCTTAAAAAAAATTGTGATTAACATAAAATATACTTTTGACAATGAACAAAGAAGTATTGAAGTTAAAAAAATTAAAGTAAAAGAATTAATTTAAGGCATACTAAAAATATGGAAGGAATGAATATTAAAAATGAGAAATCAAAAAGGTATAACTTTAATTGTATTATCTATATATATTATTGCATTTACTATTGTAATTACTCTTTTAGCAAATTTAAGTAGTTATATATATAGTAACATCCATAATATAAGTGATAGTGCTATTGATTTATCTGAATTTAATAAATTTAATATGTACTTTATAGACGATATAAAAAATAACAATGAGGCCTTAGTAAATAAAAATTTAACAGATGAAAATGGAAATAAATATATTCAAATAGCTTTTGCAGATGGTGATGTATATAGTTATACAATCGGAGATGATAGTATATATAAAAATAATCAAAAAATTGCTAAAGATATAGTAAATTTTAATGCAGAATTATTAGAAAATAATAATAAAAAATATATTGAAATATCACTAAGAGTTGGAACAAATGACAAGACAAATTACGCAAAAACAATTAATTATGTATTAAAATATTGGTGATTTGAAAGGAGAGAATTATGGCGACAAATTTAAGACAACCATTAGGTATTGAATTAGTAAGAAGAGGAATAGTAAAGCAAGAAGATATAACTACAGCTTTAGATTATCAAAGAACTCATCCTAAGGAAAAATTAGGAGATATAATAAATGATTTAAAACTTGCTGATTCAAAACTATTGCTAACAGCAATGGGGGAAATATTAGGAGAAAAAGTTATTTATTTAACTGATACAGATGTTAAAGTAGATATAACAAAATATATATCTATAGATATTGCAAGAGAATCTAAGGCAATACCTTTTGAAATTGAAGACGGTACAATCAAAGTTTGCTTTGCAGATATTAGTAATAAACAACAAGTAGAAACAGTTAGATTATTAATGCTTAATAAAGGTTTAGTAATGGAAAGATACATTACTTTTAAATCTAATATAGATAAAGTATTAAATACACTATCATCTGTATCTACAGAATCTATAGATACAGAAGCAACTGGAACTACAATTGTTGATAATATAATAAGAAGTGCAATGGCAAAAAGAGCAAGTGATATACATGTAGAGCCAATGGATGACTGTGTAAGAGTTAGATACAGAATAGATGGTGAATTATACACAGTAGCAAAAATAGATAAAGAAAAACAATCTCAAATTATTGGTAGATTAAAAGCAATATCAAATATGCACCAAGAAAAACAAGAACCTCAAGATGGTAGAATTATAATGTACCCAGAATATAATATTCGTGTATCTTCACAAAGAAATATACACGGAGAAAAATTTGTTCTTAGACTTTTGAAAAAAGATACAGATATTAAAAGTTTATTTGAACTTGGTTACCCAGAAGATGAAAAACTTTTAAAAAATGCATTTGATAAAAGAAATAGTATAACAGTAATTGCAGCACCAACTGGAGAAGGTAAAACAACAACACTATATAGTGTAATTAATTATCTAGATAGACCAGAGATTAATATAACAACAATAGAAGATCCAGTAGAAATTCGTATACCAGGATTAAATCAAATAGAAATAGATAATAAAACAACTTTTGCCGGTTCACTTAGAACAGTTTTAAGACAAGACCCAGATATCATACTAGTTGGTGAAATAAGAGATGAAGAAACAGCTGAAATTGCAATGCAAGCTGGACAAACAGGACATTATGTTTTATCAACAATTCATACAATAAATGCAATAGAAGTAATATCTAGATTAAGAAAAATGGATGTATCAAATTATGATATATCAAGTACACTTGCAACATCTATTTCACAAAGATTAATTAGAAAATTGTGCCCACATTGTAGAAGAGAAAGAGATTTTACAGAAGAGGAAAAAAATATAATACAATCTATTGGACAAAAATATGGAGTAAACTTTGATTTAACTAATGCTAAAACTTATGATGCAGTAGGATGTGAACAATGTAATCAAAGTGGATATTTTGATAGAATAGCAATTTTTGAAACTTTACTTATATCAGAACCTATAAAAGACTTAATAGTAAAAAATGCATCAACATTAGAAATAAGAGAAGAAGCATATAAAGAAGGATATAAGCCAATGATTATAGAAGGAATTAATAAGGTTATTAAAGGAATAACTACTTTACAAGAGTTAAATAGTAAATTATTATTCTATTAAGATTAGTAAAAATAAAAAAATATTAAAATTATAGATAAGAGGAAGGAAATTAGATTATGGACGTAAATGCAATATTAAGAGAGGCAAAAGAAAGAAAGGCATCAGATGTTCACTTTATACCTGGGATAAAACCAAAACTAAGAGTAAATAGAGATTTAATTGAACTTGAACAATTTGATATAATTTCTAAAGATGATATATTAGAAGTATATGATTATTTCTTAAAAGGAAACGTTGATAAAGATGCATATTTTAGGGAACATAAAGTTTTAGACACATCAGCTGTATTTGAAGATATACGTTTAAGAGTTAATATTTCAAATTCTGATGGCTTACCAGTTGTTACAACAAGACTTATTAGAAATGAATTACCAACTTATGAAGAATTAGGAGTACCAGATATAGTAAGAAGGATGACAAGCCAACCACAAGGATTAATACTAGTTACTGGTAAAACTAACTCAGGTAAATCAACAACCTTAAATGCATTAATTAATTATATAAATGATAATGAAAATAAAAAAATATTAACACTAGAAAGCCCAGTAGAGTATAAGCATAAATGTAAAAAATCAATTATTGTTCAAAAAGAAGTAGGTGTTGGCGGTGATGTTCCAGCATATAGTATTGGTACAAAAAACTCTTTAAGAGAGGATTGTGATATACTAGTAATAGGAGAGATAAGAGATAAAGAAACCATGGAAGCTGCAATTGAAACAGCAGAATCTGGACACTTAGTAATAGGTACACTTCATACTAAATCATGTGCAGAAACTGTGGATAGAATGATTAACTTCTATGAAGTAGGAGATCAATCACAAGTAAAATACTTAATTGCATCATTATTAAAACTTGTTATATCTCAAAGATTAATAAAGAACAAAAGGGGAACACTATCATTAGTACCAGAAGTTATGGTTGTAGATAATGTAGTTTCAGGTTTAATTAGAAAAGAAAAGCTTACAACTTCTGAAATAGAAGATGCAATACAAAGTGGTTCAAATAATGGAAGTATAGGACTAATTAATTCTCTTGCAAGATTATTTACAGAAGATGTAATTACTTTAGATCAAGCTAAGGCACAAGTAGAAGAAAAGAATATTGAAGTATTAAATAGAACAATAATGCAAATGAAACTAAAGAAAGAGGAAGCAGAAGGACAAAATCAAAATTCATATAATATATAGCTAAAGAATAAAAAGAAGGAGGAATAAGTTATGCCAGAGTATGTGTATAGAGCGGTTGATGAAAATGGCATAGTAGTAAAAAATAGGGTACAAGATAAAAGCAAATTAAGTCTAGTAAAAAAATTAAAAATAAATGGACTTATGCCTATTAGTGTTACTCAAGTAAGTTTTGGTAAATACAAAAAAAGCGGATTAAAGAAAAACATAACTAATGTAGATGAAATAATGCAACTTGCAAATTCAGCAAACATAGCTCCTAAAAAAGAAGGAAGAAAGTTTTCTACAGTTGAAAAAATAAATATGGCTTTATCTAAAACAGAGAAAGTAACAAGTAGAGATTTAGTTATATTTACACAAAACTTATATCTACTAAAAAAAGCCGGATTTAACAATGTTCATGCTTTAGGAACTATAATACAATCAACTGAAAATCCAACATTAAAAGGAATATTAGAAGATATATTAGCTGGTGTTGAATCAGGAGATTATATGTACACAACAATGGAATACTATTCAGATATATTTCCTTATATTTATATAAACCTAATTAAAGTTGGTGAATTATCTGGATCTCTTGAAGATTCATTAAAACAAGCTGTTGAATATTTGGATTCAGCAGATGATTTAACAAGAAAATTAAAAAAGATTTTAATACCAAATATAGTACAGTTTGTTGTACTTCTAGTAATATTATTCTTTGGTAGCTTATATGTAGTACCAATTATTCAAGATATATTTGCACAAGTTGGAACAACTGATCAACTACCTTGGTATACAATAGCTTTCTCAAATATTTTAAATAAAATACAACAGAATTGGTTTATACCAACAGCAATAATAGCTGTCATAATTGCTGGTATTGCTGCATATATTAGAACTCCAAGGGGGAAATATAGGTGGGATTATTTTAAATATACCATGCCTATATTTGGACAACTTATATTTGCAATTGATTTTTCAAGATTAACAAAAGCAATGGTTCTTAATTTAAAAAATGGTATGAGAATTCAGGAGTCATTAGAAGTAAGTAAAAACGTTGTAAAAAACTTAGTTATGTTATCAATTATTGAAACAGCAATAAATAACATAATTGTTGGTGACTCATGGGTTGAACCATTCGAAAAATCTGGATTAGCAGAACCTATGATAACAGAAATGTTAAAAATAGGTATGCAAACTGATTTACCTGCAATGATGGAAAAATTGGTAGAATATATGGATATTGATATAGACCAAATAATTGAAAGAATAGTAAAAATATTACCACAAATATTATATTCAATTATTGGTATTATAATTATATTAGTAACAATAGTTGTATTAGTTCCTTGTATTCAAGTTTATATGGGTACATTCTTATTCGCAGCAGCAGGATTCTAAAATTAAAGGAGTTGTTTATGAAGATTGGAATTGATATTGGCGGAAGTCATATTGCTACTGGTTTAGTTGATAAAAATGGTAACCTTATTTCTAAAGAGAGTAGAGATATTAATATTACAAATATTAATGATGAAAAAAGAGTAGAAAATCTTCTTTTAGAGATTATTGAAAATGAAATAAATATGCTTTTAGAAAAAAATGATTATACTATAGGAGATATTTCTAAAATTGGAATAGCAGTGCCTGGAAGTCCTAAAGGCACTTGCATTCGTAATTTAGTAAATTTACATATTAAAGAATTTGATTTAGGAATAAAGTTAAAACAAGTATATAATGTAAATGTAAAAATTAAAAATGACGGAAAATGCGCAGGCTTAGCAGAAAAAAAGTTTGGTTCACTAAAAAAATATAGAGATTGCGTATTTCTATGTATAGGTACTGGTGTAGGTAGTAGTGTATTTTTAGATGATGAACTATTAGAGCCTAGGCAAAATCCAGGATTTGAATTTGGTCATATGATTATAGACAAAGAAGGAAGAAAATGTAATTGCGGAAAGTTTGGCTGTTTTGAAACATATGCTTCAATGAAAAGATTTAAAGCTGAAGCAATAAGCACATTTAAAATGAGTGATACAACAGAAGCTGAAGAAGTTCAAAGATTTATAAGAGAGAATATAGAAAAAAAGAAAGTAAGAGAATTTGTCTATGATTATTTAGATAATGTAAGTATAGGGTTATCTAATATTATAAATATATTTGAACCACAAGCAATAAGCTTTGGGGGAAGCTTTTCATATTACTGTGATATATTTATTCCTATATTAAATGAAAAATTAGATAAATTAAAATTTAATAATGACACTAAAACAGAATTAGTAATAGCCAAACTAAAAAATGATGCTGGCATAATAGGGGCAACAGAAATATAAATAAAAAGCTCAGTTAATAAACTGAGTTTTTTATTGGTTATAAGAATTATTATCACTTTTTTCTTCAGGAGTTTCGACATTCTCAGGAATAACTATATTTTGCTTTATATTTTCTTCAGGTTTTTCAATTATTAATCTATCTTTAACATTAGATATATTTAAATCTTTAGAATTTCCTTGAATAATTTTAATTTTCTTTGGTTTGTTTCCATTTTGATTATTTTCTTCTATCATAATATTAAATAAATCCAATTAATTTATTATTGGATTAACCTCCTTCTTTTTTATTTGGCTTTTGGTAAAACCACAAACTTTATATATTTTAATAAAATTATTTAATTAAATCTATAAGAAATATATCATAAAAAAACTTATGTTACAAGGTTTTTTATTTATAAAATTATATTTTGATAATAAAATAATTATTTGAATATATAAAATATAAAAAATAAATAAAAAACAAATTATCAATGTATAAATAATATAAATAAAGAAAAAATAAAGTTATGAATAATAAAAAAAAGATAAAAATTGGAATTGTAGGAGTATTAACTGGCCTTCTTTGTGGTTTATTTGCTTCAGGAGGAGGATTAATTTTAGTTCCTGCATTTGTATATATTTTTAGGCAAAGTGAGAAAAAAGCAAGAGCGATGTCTGTATTTTGCATATTACCAATGGTATTAGCTAGCTTATTTTTTTATAACAAAGCAGAATATATAGATTGGAAACTAGGAATAATATGTGGAATTGGTGGAATAATAGGAGGAGTAATCGGAGCTAATTTAATGAAAAAAATAAACGACAAATACTTGATACTTATATTCATAGGCTTTTTAATTTATGCTTCAATATCAATACTTAGAATGTAGTAATGTGAGAAATTTATAAAAAGTTATTAAAAATATTAAGAAAATTAAAAATATTAAGAAAATTAAAAATATATAAAGATATTATTTGCAAAAGGAGAAGACCATGTTAGAAGCAATAACTGGTGTAATTTCAGGAATAGTTAGTGGTATGGGAATGGGTGGAGGAACAATATTAATTACAATATTAGTTTGTTTTTTGTCTATAGACCAAAAAGTAGCACAGGCCACTAATCTTGTATTTTTTATACCAACTTCAATAGTAGCAACAATTGTAAATATAAAGAACAAACAAATAGAATGGAAACTTGCTATACCAATAGCAATATTAGGTGCAATAGGAGCATTTATAGGAGCATTTATAGCGACAAAAATTGAAGTAGGTATGCTAAGAAAGTTATTTGCAATATTTTTATTAATAATAGCAATATTTGAATCATATTCTTGGTATAAAAAGTATGTAAAAAAGGCATAATAAACATAGAAAAGCTAATATGTTATGAAAAGCATATTAAGATAGTAAGCTATCTAATATTTGTTACGAGGAGGTATATTTATGAAATTTGTTAAAGGAATGATTGCAGGGATGGTAATAGCAGTTGGAGCTACAATGATGTGTAATGAAATACAATGTTATGGACCTAATAAGATGTTAAAACAAGGAAAACGTATGATGAAAAAAATGGGAATAATGTAGTAACTAAACAAAAAAATATTTCATATTATATATAAGAAAGGCAGGTTATATAATATGAAATATGATAAAAAAGTATGCCCAATCATAGATGTTGATGGAGTTTTAGCAGCTGGAAAACAATATGATTTAGATATAACAATATCAAAGGATAGAAGAACTGTTATTTACGGAATAGTAAAGGATGAATGTGGTGATCCAATTGAAGATGCAGTTGTAAAATTAGTTGAAGTTGATTGTGACTGCAATGATGAAAGGAAACCAGTTTCTCACACTTTTACAGATAAAAATGGAGAATTTGTTTTCGGACCACTTTGCCCAGATAGATACTATTCAATAGAAATTTGGGCAAATAAAGTAAAACATTCAAAAATATGTGCTAAAGTGGAAAAAGATTTTAAATGTTTAAAAGGTGAAAAAATAGATTGTGATTGTAAAATGGATTGTAAACCTGAAAAACCAGAATGTCCAAAACCACCAAAGCCAGATGAATGTAATTATTGCGACATAGACAAATAACTCAAGGAAAAAGTCAATTTACTTTATTAATAAAGCAAATTGGCTTTTTTGATGATAAGATTTATATAGCTAAAATTAATATAAATGGAATATAGAGTTTAAAAACTAATTTACTATTGCATAATAATAATTGAAATTTCTTATAAAAAATGTTAATATAATAAAGTAAAAATTATTTAAAGGAAGGCGAATATTATGGATGATAGACCAATAGGTATGTTTGACTCAGGTGTAGGAGGCCTTACAGTATATAAAGAAATCAAAAAAGCAATGCCAAATGAAAAAATAATTTACTTAGGAGATACTAAAAATTTTCCATATGGTTCAAAGTCTAAACAAAGTATAATTGAATTGTGCAAAAAGAATATAGACTTTTTGTTAAAACAAAATGTAAAGATAATAGTTATAGCTTGTGGAACTGCAACAAGTCAAGCATTAGAAGAAGTTAGAAGAATATATAAAGTTCCTATAATTGGAATTATACAACCAACAATAGAGTACATAAAGAGCAAAGAGAACTTAAGAACTATTGGAGTTATAGCTACAAGGGGTACAATAAGAAGTAACTCTTGGAAAATAAATTTAAAAAAGCAAATTAAAGATGTAAATGTTTATAATAAAGAATGTCCACTTTTAGCACCTATGGCAGAAGAAGGCTGGATAGATAATGAAATTGCTAAACTTACTATACAGGAATATATAAAAGATTTTCCTAAGCTTGATGCACTTATACTAGGATGTACACATTATCCATTATTTAAAAAAATAATTAAAGAGCAAATGCCAGATACAGAAATAATTAATACAGGTGAGCAAATTGCTAAATATATCAGAAAAAATATGAATAGGATTGAAGAAATAGTAAGCAATGTAGATGAAAAAGATATAGAGAATATTAAAGAAAATAATAAAACTATAACAAATAGTAAAATGCAAGATGAAATATATTTAACAGATACAGAGTGCAATTTTGTAAATGTATCATACAAATTATTAAATGAAAAAATAGAATTAAAAAAAGCAGATATTTAATAAAAAAATAATTACAGGAAAAAATATTACAAATATTGACAAACTACTATTATAAAAGAAGGGAATATAAAAAATGAAACAAAAAATAAATGTGGATAAAATAAAAACAAGGGAAGTAAGTCAAGAAGAAATTAAGAAAAATGAATTGGAAACCAAGAAAAAAACGTGGCTTTTTTATAGAGTGCCAATTGTATTAGTTATAATATTGGCCTTAATATATATAGCAACTTATCAAAATTTACTTTTAATTCCAATAGCAATTATATTTGTAGTAGTTCTATATGGATGGGACTGCCATAGTAGAATTTGTCAAAATTGTAAAAAATGGAATGCAACAGTAACTTTAGATGCAAAAACAGTTCTTAGAAAAGACCAAATAATAAAGAAAAATTTATTTGGAAAAGATAAAACAAAGGAAAAAAGAAATATTGTAAATAAAACCAAAATAAAATGCTTAAACTGTGGACATATAGAGGAAATAGAAAAGATTAAATAATAAAAGTCATAACCTCTAGTAAGGTGCATATACATTAACTGGAGGTACTTTTTATGTTTGTAGTATTCAATAAAGAAAAAATATACTCTTATTTAGTATCAATTCGGAACTGTAGTAATCTTATTTGTCATGGCAATAGCAATTACAAATCGTAATGAAAAGATAATAGAAACTTCAACAAACAGTATAATTTCAAATAAAATTGAGCAAAATGAATATATAAAAGCTGAAGAATCTAAGGAAAATAATACAAATATTACAAAAATGTTACAAAAATAAAAGAAAATCAACTTTTTATGTAGACAAATTAAAAAATATGTTGTATAATAGGTTATAGCGCATAGGTATTCTAAAATTTTATTAGATAAATAAGATACACAAGAATAGTTAAGGAGGAAAGGAAATTGGAAACAAATTTTGCTGACAACAACCGCATTACATTGGTTGGAAAGATAACAGATGATAAGAAATTTAGCCATGAAATTTATGGAGAAAAATTTTACATTTTTGATTTAAGTGTACCACGTTTAAGTGGAAACGCAGATGTAATACCAGTTACTATATCTGAAAGATTATTTAGAGATGAAGACTTAGTTATTGACAAAAAAGTAAAAATAACTGGTCAATTCAGATCTTATAACAGTTATGAAAATGAAAAGAACAAATTAATCTTAACTGTGTTTGCAAAAGATATTGAATTTTTACCAAATCAGGAAGAAGAAATAGTTGCAAGCAAAGACTTAATTTCAAATGAAGTTATTTTAACAGGATATATCTGTAAGCAACCTATTTACAGACAAACACCTTTTGGTAGAGAAATTGCAGATATTCTTTTAGCAGTAAATAGAGCATACAATAAGTCAGATTATATCCCTTGTATTACTTGGGGGAGAAATGCAAGATATTGCTCTAAAATGCCTGTAGGAACAGAAGTAAAGGTTGTAGGTAGAGTTCAATCAAGAGTTTATGAAAAGAAACATGAAGATGGAACTGTAGAACAAAAAGTTGCTTATGAAGTTTCTATATCTAATTTAGAAGTTATGGATGAAAAGAAAAAACCAGAAGAATCTGAGAGCCAAAACGAAAGCTCAAATATTCAAACTGAAGATTCTGCAACAATTAGCGAAAATAACGAAACTGTGCAAGCATAATAAAAAATATAAACCTTAGTAAAAGTATGGTACTTTGCAAAGCAAGGTACTATATTTTTTACTTATATAAATATTTTGTCGAATTTTGTCTAAGAAAAAATAAAAGAAAAATGGAAAATTATGTTTACAGAAAATTGTAAGAATGATATAATCACTTTATGAAAATAAACTTTAATAGAAAAAACATTAATTTTATATCATTTTTTGTTTCTTTAATAATATTTATAGTTATTATCTTTATCTTAAATCTAATAAAAACTTCCCAAAACAATATACAATATTCCTTAAAAGACAATACTAATATTTATCAAAATGAAAATAACAAAACTAATTTAGATGAAAATACTTACTTAGATTTACAACAAGCTAATTTAGATATTTCATTATCTGAAGTAAGTAATTGGAAAATAGAAATAGAAAAATTAAATATTTTAGCAGATATTAAAGATGGTACAAGTACTAATATTTTAGAAAAGTCAGTAGGGCATTATACAAACACAAATATTCTAAATGGAGAAATAGCCCTTAAAGCATATAATACAGGTCATAATAATAATTATTTTGCAAATCTAAAAGAGCTTGAGATAGGTGATGAAATAAAATATATGGTAAATGAAAATGAAAAAATATTTAAGGTGGTATCAAATAAAATAATTAATTCTGCTAAGCAAGTTGAAGAAAAAGAAGAACTAGAAGGAATAAATAAAGAAATAAATGAAGAAATCAAGCAAAGTGATAATGAGGAAGAATATAATTTGGAAAAAAATGATATACTAATTTTAATTACATATGTAAAAGATATGCCTAATAAATTTAGGTGTGTTATTGCTGAAAATCAATTGACATTTAACCTTTAAAAAATATATAATTAAAATGTTAAAATTGATGTAGAAAGAGGTTTGAACTTTATGAACAAAAAGAAAAGAAATATAATAGTTTTTTTATTAATTTTAGTTTTAATTATAGCAGGAATAGTAGGAATTTCAATTTACTTAAACAATTTAAAATATAAATATGAATTATCCACAATACAAGATAGCCAAATACAGTATTATAAATTAGAACAAGATGGAAAATATGGTGTAATAGATAAAAATGGAAATATTGTATTACAGCCAACTTATGCTAAAATAGATATTCCAAATCCAACTAAAGCTATATTTATAAAATCAGATGATGGACAAAATTATTCAGCAGTAGATGCAAATGGAAGTCCTCTATTTACTGAATATGATAGTGTTGAAGCAATACCAATTAATAGTATAACAAGCAATATTCCTTATGAAAAGTCAGTCTTAAAATATAAACAAGGTGGACTTTATGGAATAATGGATTTTGATGGAAATAAAATAACTGAAAATATATATAATTCTATTACTAATATAGACTATAAAGAAGGAAATTTAAGAGTAGAACAAAATGGCAGTTTTGGAGTAATAAATATTAAGGGAACAACAATCTTAAATCCAGAATATGATGCAATTATGGCAGATGGCTATTATAATGATGAGACAAAATATGAAGATGCAGGTTTTGTACTTAGAATAGTAACAGATGAAGGTTACAGATTTGGTTATGCAGATAGAACAGGAAAAATTATATTAGATACATTATATAATGAAATTACACGTATAAATGAAATTACTAGTAAAGATGTATATCTAGTTACAAGTACAAACGGCAGATATGGATTATATAAAAATAATAAAGAAGTATTAGCAAATGAATATACAAATATTGAATATGATTCAAACAATAATTTATTAATAGTACAAAAAGATCAGGCAGAAGGTGTTGTTGATTTAGATGGTAATAATATAGTGCCAATAGATTATGATAATATTATAGTTGGTGGTAAATATATTGATGCTCAAAAAGGAGAAGATACTGTTGTATTTGATGCAAGTGGCAACAATTTAGATACAGATATTATTAGTTATAATCAAGTAAACGATTTAGCAATAGTTATCGATAGAAATAATAATTATAATATTGTAGATCAATCTGGAAATAAAAAGCTTAAAGAAAATTATACGTATATAGAATATTTTAAAGATAATTATTTTTTAGTTACTAAAGACGGAAAAACAGGAGTAATTGATGGAAATGGCAATGTTGTTATAAAATTAGAATATGATGCAATACAAGCCATAGATGGTACAAGTGTTTTACAAGCAATTAAAACTAATGATAATAAAACTGATATAATAGATAGCAATATGAATATTCATGAAGGAATAGTAAATGCAAATGTTCTAAAAAAGGACAATTATATTAAAATATATTCAGAAACAGATATGAAATATTTTGACTTTGAAGGAAATGAAATAACTTACAAATCATTATTTGCAAATAATTCATTATATGCAAGCAAAAATAATGGAAAATGGGGATTGGTAGATGCAAATGGTAAAGTAGTAGTACCTTATGAATATGATATGGTAACAGAACAAAATGGAAATGTAGCAGGAGTTAAAAAAGATGGTTTATGGCAAGTTGTAGATTCTACAGGTAAAGTTATAAGCCAAAATAAGTATAATTTATCTTGGCTTGATGTTACATTCCTAGGACAATATTATAAAGTAAATAATTCTACAAATGGAACAGTATACAGTGGAACTGTTTAAAATTAATAAAATAAGAGGTAATGTATGTATAAAGAATATGGTATTAGTGAAGAAACATTAAATTTAATAAATAAATGTGAAGAAGAAGTTAAAGAAGAATTTGAAAAAGTAAATAAAATATGTGAATATAATTCTTTAAAAGTGTTAAAGGCTTTTCATGACAATAATTTATCAGAAGTTCATTTTAATGAAAGTACTGGTTATGGATATGATGACATAGGTAGAGAAACTATTGAAAAAATATATAATGAAATATTTGGAGTAGAAGATAGTTTAGTAAGGGGTCAATTTATATCTGCTTCACATGCTTTGAATGTAACTTTATTTGGACTATTAAGACCAGGAGATACTATGATAAGCATATGTGGCAAGCCTTATGATACTCTAGATGAAGTAATAGGCCTTAGAGAAAATCCAAGTTCACTTAAATCATTTGGAGTAAAATATGAACAAATAGATTTAATAGATAATGATTTTGACTATGAAAAAATAAAGACAAGATTAAGCGAGAAAAATGTTAAGCTAGTAGAGATTCAACGTTCAAGAGGATATGCCTTAAGAAATAGTATAACATTAGATAAAATAAAAAAGGTTATAAAATTAATAAAAGAAGTAAATCAAGATGTAATAATTATGGTAGATAATTGTTATGGAGAATTTACAAATACAGAAGAGCCATCAAACTATGGAGCAGACGTATGTGTGGGCTCTTTAATAAAGAATTTAGGTGGAGGTATAGCACCTAATGGAGCATATGTTGTAGGAAGAAAAGATTTAATACATTTAGTAGGTGAAAGATTAACTTTGCCAGGTGAAGGAAAAGAAGTAGGACCAACACTAGGAATGAATAAAAAAATTCTTCAAGGATTATTCTTTGCACCAAGTGTAGTAGCAAGTAGTTTAAAAACAGCAATACTTACAAGTAAAGTAATGGAAAATCTAGGATATAAAGTACAACCAAGATATAATGAGAAAAGGACAGATATAGTTCAAACAATAGAATTCAATGATAGAGAAAAATTAATAAAATACTGTCAAGGAATACAAATGGGATCACCAGTAGACTCTAATTCAATACCAGTTCCGGGAGATATGCCAGGATATGATGCACAGGTTATAATGGCAGCAGGAGCCTTCACACAGGGTTCATCAATAGAACTAAGTTGTGATGCTCCTTTAAGAGAACCATATCTAGCATTTCAACAAGGTGGGCTTACTTATGAATATGGGAAAATAGGACTAATGAAAGCAGTAGAAAATCTAAAATAGGAGAAAAATTATGAATATAGTAATAGTAGGAGGAGGTCCTGCTGGAATGCTTGCAGCATATAGTGCAAGCTTGCAAGGAAACAAAGTAACAATACTAGAAAAAATGAATACTTTAGGTAAAAAACTTTGCATAACAGGAAAAGGTAGATGTAATATAACAAGTAGTTTACCTATGGATGAATTTATAAAAAATATACCTGGAAATGGAAAATTTTTATATAGTGCTTTTAAAAATTTTACTAATCAAGACATTATAAACCTTTTACAAGAAAACGGATTAAAAACAAAAGAAGAAAGGGGAAACAGAGTATTTCCTATTACAGATAGAGCATCAGATGTACGAGATGCTCTTATTCATATTTTAAAAAAGCAAAATGTAAGAGTAATTACTAGTGCAAAAGTAGAAAATATTGCAGTTAATGAAGGGAAAGTTACAGGTGTATATTATAAGTCAGAAAAAAATGATGAATCTAATTTCTTAAATGCAGATAAGGTTATTCTAGCAACTGGAGGAAAAAGTTATCCTTTAACTGGTTCAACAGGTGATGGATATAAAATGGCACAAAAATTAGGGCACACTATTACTAAAATAAGACCATCTTTAGTTGCACTTAAGGCAAAATCTGAAAATGGATTAAATTTAGAAAATAATTTATTAGATAATACATTGAATAAAAATATAAATGGAATTAAATGTTATGGATTAGAAACTTGCCAAAAATTACAAGGTTTAAGTTTAAATAATGTAGGGCTAAAAATATATAGAGAAAATAAAGTTATATATGAAGACTTTGGAGAAATGCTATTTACTCATTTTGGTGTATCAGGTCCAATAATTCTAAGTGGTTCAGCACATTTAGTAAGAGGAGATATTAAAAATGTGTTTATAAGTATTGATTTAAAGCCAGCATTAGATGCTGCAAAACTAGATGAAAGAATATTAAGAGATTTTTCATCAGAAAAAAATAAAGAGTTTAAAAATAGCCTAGATAAATTATTACCTCAAAAAATGATACCAGTTATAGTCGAAAAAATGAATATAAATAAAAAAGTTAATGAAATTACAAAAGAAGAAAGACATAAATTAGTAGAAGTGCTAAAACATTTTAATATTGCAATAGATGATTTTAGACCAGTAGAAGAAGCTATAGTTACTGCTGGAGGAATTAATATTAAAGAAATTAATCCTAAAACAATGGAATCAAAGATTGTAAAAGGATTATATTTTGCTGGAGAAATTATTGATGTGGATGCATATACAGGAGGCTTTAATTTACAAATAGCTTATTCAACAGGATATACTGCTGGATTAAATAGTTAATAATAGGTAAAAAATAATTTAAAATTATTAAATTCAATTTAATTAAATTTAATTTATTTTAATTTATTTTATTTATAATTAGATTAGACAAAGGAAGGAAAAATGTTTCAATCAATAGAAAGTGAATCAATTGCAGAAATCATAGAAAAAAAATCTAAGTTTATAGCAATACTTTGCAATGTAAATAGTAAAGAAGAAGCGGAAAAAACTATTCAAGATATAAGGAAAAAGTATTATGATGCAAAACATCATTGCTATGCATATATTGTAAATGAAAAAAATGATGAGGATAATAAAGAAAGTTTAGAAAAAGTAAATAACTTTACTCAAATAGAAAAATGTAGTGATGATGGTGAGCCATCAGGTACAGCAGGAGCACCACTTTTATCTCTCTTAAAAGCAAGTAATCTATCAAATGTTATAATAATTGTAATAAGATATTTTGGTGGTATATTGCTTGGAACAGGAGGATTAGTTAGGGCATATACTGAATCTGCACAAAATGCTATAAATAATGCAAAAATAGTAAAAAAGGATTATGGAATTAGATATAAAATAGAAATAAAGTATGGCAATTTGAAAGAAATACAATATATTTGTAAAAATTTAAAAATAAATATAGTAGATATAGAGTATAATGTCAATATAAAACTAACATTAGAGTCTAACATTAAGGCAAAAGAAGATTTAGAAAAAGAAAAAAGTAAAATAATAAATTTAGAGTTAATTTGTTCCAAAATTATAACTATACAATAACAAAAAATACAAAAATATGGTAAAAACTATTGCACTATTTTGTAAAATCATATATAATGAAGTGGTAAAATTTTACAAAAGAATGAATTAGGAGGTAAAAGGTAGTGAGTGAAAAAATCAAGGTGCTAATAGCAGATGATAATTATGATTTTGGAATGACTTTAAAAAATTATTTAGTAAATGATGAAGAAATGGAAATTGTAGGAATAGCCAGAGACGGAGAAGAAGCATATTCTAGTGTACTTAGGCTAAAACCAGATGTATTATTACTAGATGTAATAATGCCACATCTAGATGGTATTGGAGTTTTAGAAAAACTTAATAAAACTAAGCTTGAAAAAAATCCAATTAAAATAATGGTTTCAGCAGTTGGACAAGATAAAATAACACAAAAAGCAATAGCTTTAGGAGCAGATTACTACATTGTAAAACCTTTTGACATAGAATTATTAACCCAAAGAATAAAAGAAATAAGAAATGATGACCCAGAAAGTCTAAAAGATGTTATTATAAATCATGAAATCAAATCTCCATATATTTCAATAAAGAAATATGAAGAAAGTAATAAAGCAGACTTAGAAGCAGCTGTTACTAATATTATTCATGAAGTTGGTGTTCCAGCACATATTAAAGGATATCAATTTTTAAGAGAAGCAATAATAATGTCTGTTAAAAATGCTGAAATGATTAATCAAGTAACAAAGCTATTATATCCGGATATTGCAAATAAGTATGGAACTACTCCATCTAGAGTTGAAAGAGCAATACGTCATGCAATAGAAGTTGCTTGGGGTAGAGGTGATCCTAAAGTTACTGAAAGTATATTTGGTTATACAGTTTCAGCAGATAAAGGTAAGCCAACAAACTCAGAATTTATAGCAATGATTGCAGATAAATTAAGATTAGAATTAAAGAGCGCATAAATTTTTCCCTTTTCAATTAAGAATAATTGAAAGGGGACTTTTTTTATAAAAATTCCATTATATCAGTATTTTAATGTAAATAATACTTGAAAATTGCTATAAATATAGTATAATATAAATACATTTTAAATTTTAAACATAATTATAAAAGTGCAAGGAGGAAATAATTGTGATAGACCACGAACCAGTAAAGAGAACAAAGGACTTAATAAAAATCAAGGTTATAGGTGTTGGTGGAGGCGGAAATAACGCAGTAAACCAGATGATAGTATCAGATGTTGATGGAGTAGAATATATATTAGTAAATACAGAAAAAGGAATATTAGAAAGAGCAAATACTAATGGTTGCAAAACATTGCAGATAGGCAAAGAGGTAGCACAAGGTTTAGGTGCAGGAGCGAATCCAGAAGTTGGAGAAAAAGCAGCCAAAGAAAGTATAGATGATATAGATAAGATTTTAGATGGAACAGATCTTTTATTTGTTACAGCAGGAATGGGTGGAGGTACTGGAACAGGTGCCATCCCAGTAATTGCTGAAGAAGCAAAAAAGAAGGGTATTTTAACAATAGGAATTGTAACTAAACCTTTTGCTTTTGAAGGAAAATTAAGAAGTGTTAGAGCAAATATTGGTATAGACAAATTAAAACCAAATGTAAATGCACTTATTGTTATTTCAAATGATAAACTTTTACAATATACAGAAACAAATGTATCTATTCTAAATGCTTTTAAAATGACTGATGATATTTTAAGACAAGGTATTCAATCAATTACAGACATTATAAATTCTGTAGGAACTATAAATGTAGATTTTGCTGATGTTCAAACAATATTAGGATATCAAGGATTTTCATATATGGGTATAGGAAAATCACGAGGTGAAAATAAAATAGTAGAAGCTACTTTAGATGCCTTAAATAATCCACTTACAGAAAGCGGTATTGAAGGTGCAAAAGGGGTTATATTTAATATAAAAGGTAGTGAAGATATAAGTCTAGAAGATATTAACAAAAGTGCTAGCTTAATTGGAGAAAAAGTAAGCCCTGATGCTAATGTTATATTTGGAACAGTTATAGATGAAGATTTAGGAGATGAAGTAATAGTAACAGTAGTTGCAACAGGAGTAGAACAAAAAGAAGAAAATAATAAAAAATAAAAAACATTTATCTAAGAAAGAGAGGCTTATCAATAAATGACAATAAAAGAATTTAAATTATTGCATATATCTGTTAAAGATGGAGATAAAGAGGTATTTAATGGTATGAGTGAAGATGCTCCTGAAGAACTTTTAGATAAGCAAATAAAAATACAAGGCATGGAAGATAAAATCATGACAGTAAAAATAGTAGATAATATTAATTAATTCGGTGAATAAAAAGTGAATTTATAAGTGTATAAATCTTGTTTAAATGGAAATAATCTTATCAAATGAAAATTTTGCAATCTAAAGATTGAAAAAAAAAGGAGATAAGATTATGGGAGATTTAAATAAAAAGTATATTATAAATAAAGCAGAAAAAATATTAGAAAAATGTGAAGAAAAATATAAAGATGAAAGCAAAAATAAGAAAAAGTTAAGAGAATTAGAAAAAGAGTGCAAAAAACTTAAAAGATATAATTTAACTTGGAAAATTCTTTTAGCTCTTGTTGCAATAGCATCTTTAATAATAGTATTTTGACTATAAAATATAATATAAAAACAAGTATAAAACTTTTTAATTGGTCATATATTTTAAAAGACCAGTTAAAAAGTTTTTTTCGGTTATAGGTAAGCCTAGTAAAACCTAAATATATGCAAGGGAAGAAGTATATGGAAAGAATAATAAGTGAGCAAGATAGAATTAGACGTGCAGAAGAAATTGCAGGAAGAAGGAGAGGTACTATTTCTGCAAGAGATATAAATGTAGAACATACTAAAAAGAAGATGCCATTACTTACAAAAGTTTTTATTCAAACAATAGTAAGTATGTGCATATTTGGAATTGCATATTTTTTGGTTCAGCACAATAATCCAGCAATTGAAAGTATAAGAAATATTTTAGGAAAAGATGCTAATATAGGTCAAATATATAATGAATTTAATAATAAATTTCAATCATTATCTACTTGGTATAGTAGATATATAAATAATGAAAATAATATTAATCAAAACTCGCAAGAAAATAACCAAGAAGAAAATATAAATGAAGTAAATCAGATAGAAAATGTACTTAATGAGAATAGTATAGATTCAAATATTGTAAATTCAAATGTCGTAGGAATAGGCGGAAGTGATGAAAATCTTAATTTAAGCCAAGATGAACAGGATATAGCATATATAAAAGAAAATGCTTCAATAATAGTACCTGTTTCAGGAACATTAACATCAGGATATGGCCTTAGAACTCCAACAGATATAATATCAGCTAATCATGCTGGCATAGATATAGGAGCTAATGAGGGAACAGAAATAATTTGTGCAATGGAAGGAACAGTAGAACTTGTATCTGGTTATGGAGATTATGGAAATCATGTAAAAATAACAAATGGAGAAATAAGCACTATGTATGCACATTGTCAAAATATATACGTAAATCAAGGAGACTATGTAAGCCAAGGGCAAGTGATTGCAACAGTTGGAAATACAGGAAGAACTACTGGACCACATTTGCATTTTGAAATAAGTAGGCAAGGTAGAACAGTAAATCCTCAATCAATAATTGAAATTTAAATAGCTATAAGCATATTGTTTAAAAAGTTAAAAGATAAATAAAATTGTAACAAATATAGATAGTTATATGCTATGTAAAACAGAAGAAAGGAGATTTGTATAAATTATTTTATACAAAAAAGCTTATGCAGATAAAAATAGATTTTAAAATATTTGCAATAATAATAATATTTTTAATTACAAAGAATATTGGAATTTATGCTACATTAATGCTATTTGCATTAATACATGAATTAGGACATTTAGTTTGTGGAATACTACTTGGATTTAAACCTCAATCAATAAGCATAATTCCATTTGGTTTTAAATTAGGATTTAAAGTTGAATGTGATGATTATAATATAAAGATAAAAAAAGCAAATAGATTAACTTTGAAAAAAATATTAATAGCTATATCAGGTCCTCTTACTAATGTAATATGTATATTAGTATTAATTCTGATAAAAAATAAAATAAGCATTGAAGAGTTTCAAAATTCAATTTATGCAAATATTCTACTTATATTGTTTAATTTAATACCAATTTATCCTCTAGATGGTGGAAGAATAGTGCAAGGCTTAATACATATATTTATTGGGTTAAAACAAAGTTATTCATATGTAAAAACAATTACAAATATAAATGTAATTTTACTTACAGCTATTTCAAGTATACTAATACTTTATTATAAAAATATAGCAATATTATTAGTTATAATATATTTATGGATGATGGTATATAAGTGTAATAAAGAATATAGTTTAAAAGAAAAGATATACAATCAGATAAATATTAAATAGAATATTGATAAAATATGAAATATTTTACGTAAACCTCTTGCGCTTTCTAACATTTTATGGTATACTTATTATATTAGTGATGATGAATAGCCACTTATTAGCTTTTAGCTAAAATTGAAAAATGGCAAAAAAAGAGAGGAGTCACAATATAAATGAGTAAAATAATGGATAAAATAAAAAAATTAAGTCATACAGCAGTTGATTTTTTCAGAGAAGATAGTGAGGATGATTTAGAAAATATAGATCCTAAATTAGAAGAAGCTATGAAACCTGCTGTAGATAGGATTAATGCGCTAGAGGCTAGAAGAGCTAAAGAGCAAAAATCTTTAGCTGATAGGTTAAAAAATGATGAAGGAAGAGATATATCTGGTTCTAATAGTACTTCAAGTATTAAAAAAGTACAATCTAGAGGTAGTAGTCATATAAAGGAACAAAAAGAACAATCATCTGTAGATAGAGGAGATAGATAAACTTATAAAAGTTTATGAAAATAAAATAGCAAAAAATAATAACCGTAGGTTAACTATAGGTTATTATTTTTTATTAAAATCAATTTATAAACAATTTAAAAACTATTGAAAAAAATAAAAAAATAGTATATAAATATAGTAAATAATAGATAAAGGAAGATGAAAATGCAAAAGATTAAAAGCGAAAAAGGTATAACTCTACTTATATTAATTGTTACACTTATAGTATTAGCTCTAATTAGTGTGCCAATTATAGTGAATACAACAGATATAGCAGAACTACAAAAATACACATATTTTAAAGCAGATATAGATAAGCTTAGAGAATCAATAGAAACAACTTATGGAGATATGGATGACTTATCATCAATAGGACCTGTATATACTGGTAGTATGCTATTCTTAGATAATATTCAAGGAGAAGATATAGTAAGAAACCCTAATGATGGAAATGTATATTATGTAATAAGCTTAGAAAATTTGAATTCATATATGAATTCACAAATAAGTTTAAAATATGGCTCAGGAAATAAAGAAGAAAATTATCAGAATAACCAATATAGTGGATCAGATGTATATATAATTAATGAACAATCGAAAACTATTTATTATACAACTGGTGTAGAATATAAAGGAGTAACATATTATAGATTACCAGAAAGTTTCACTGAGCAAACTCAAACTTTGATAGTATCTTATGATGCAAATGGTGGAGAAAATGCACCCAATATGCAAACTTTAGATAATGGAAATAAAACAATAGTTATAGGAAATGCACCAACAAGAAAAGGATATACATTTAAAGGTTATCTAGATGAAAATACTAAAGAAATTCATCAACCTGGAGCAGTATATACTGTAACTAAAAGTGTAGTATTTGTTGCTCAATGGGAAGAAAATTAACTTTACTTGTTAAAAAATATAAATTTGCGACTTATAATGAAAAAATCATATTAGTGCTTGACAACAAGGCTAACATATTGTATAATACTAAATGTCGCAGATATGGCGAAGTAGCTCAGTTGGCTAGAGCATCCGGTTCATACCCGGCAGGTCAAGAGTTCGAATCTCCTCTTCGCCACCACGTGAGTAAAAACTCACTTTCATTTGTTTAATAAAAGCTAGTGTATATCAAAATGGTATACACTAGTTTTATATTATCTATATAACAAAATATTAAATAAAAAATAAAATTATTAATATTATAAATTAAAATTAAACATAGGTATTTGAAGTATAACAAAAGTATAAGCTGTAGCAAAAATTGCTTGTAATATTTTACCTATTATATATGGCTTAATAGATAATTTTTCTTTAGAAATAACACTTAATATTTGAAGCATAACAGAAAAACCACCAAAACCTAGTAAAAAAGCACATAATAATATATTAGTAGATATAGCTTTTATATGAATATTAGATACTGCATATAAGCCATTAGTAAGTTCTATAATACCAGACAAGGTGCCAGATATAAAGGTAGTATTTCCAAGTAAAGGAGATAAAAAATTAGCAATAATATTTAGTAAACCTGAGTTTTTTAATATAGAAATTATTACAGAAAATATTACAACAAAACCTCCAATCATTAAAATAGTTTTAATACTATTTATTATACTATTAGAAAGCACTTCTCCTAGATTTGAAAAACTAACATTTTTAGAAGGTATTTTAACATAATCTTTATTTAATTCTTTATATTTATTTCCAATTTTTTTACCAAAGACAATACCAACAGAAAGAGAAGCTAAAATGTGTGTAAAAAGTAAAATTAGACCAATAGTTGTACTTCCAAACATAGATATACCAACTGTTCCTATAATAAAAAGTGGACCTGAATTATTGGTATATGCAAGCATTAGCTCTGCCTCTTTTTTTGTGCATAAACCTTGTTTATATATTTGACATACTGTTTTGGCACCTACAGGATAGCCACTTAGCATACCTAGTATTAAAGGATAAGCACTAGCTCCTGGCATATTAAATATAGGGCGCATTAAATTATCTAATTTTTTACTTATAAAGTTTACAACATTTGTATAGCTTAAAAGTTCAGTTGCAACTAAAAAAGGAAAAAGTGAAGGAACAACTGAATTAGCCCATAGATTAAGCCCGGATTTTGTTGCAGTTAAATTACTAGCAGAAAAAATGACTAGGCTAAATAAAAATAAAATAAAAATAATTGGTAAAATATTTCTTTTTAAAGAAAAACAATAAAACTTAAAACTTCTCATAAAATAAATATATGCTTGTATTATTAAAATATGATTTTACTATAATTGAAAAAATTATAAAAATATGTTAAAATAATAATATTAGGATATAATCTTAAATAAAATAAAGTAAGCCAACAAATAAAGGGAGAAAAAATATGAATTATATATTAAGAAATTTGGCTTCAACACAAAAATATAAGGAACTAAAAAATAAAATACAAAATAAGTTATACCCGGTAGAAATATCGGGTCTTGTTCCTGTTGCGAAAACTGAGGTAATAGGAACATTATATGAAGAAGAAAGAATGCCTGTTTGTATAATTACATATAATGAAATGCAAGCTAAAGAAATAGTTAAAAATTTAGGCTATTTTACTGATAATGTAGAATATTTTCCTAAAAGAGAAATTTCAATATATGATTATGATGCAGAAAGTAATGATATAGAATATGCTAGAATTCAAGTTTTAAACAATATTTTCAAAGGCAAGACTAAGCTTATAGTTACAACAATTGAAGCAATTATGCAAAAAATGATTTCAAAAGATATTTTATATAATACTGTACTAAAACTTAAACTTGCAGATACTATCAGTCACGAAGAATTAAAAAAATATTTAATTGATATGGGATATAAAAGAGTTGATCTAATTGAAAACAAAGGTGAATTTAGTATTAGAGGAGACATATTAGATATTGGCTTGAGTGACAGTGAAGGAGTAAGAATTGAGTTTTGGGGAGATGATATTGATTCAATTAGAAAATTTAAAATCTCATCACAAAGATCCACAGATATGCTAAAAACTGTGGAAATTTACCCTGCAACAGAGTTTATATTAGAAGATAATATTCAAAATGTTGTTAAAAGAATAGAAAATTTAGATAATTATTCTTTAGAAGATTTAGAAATAATACAAAATGGAGATTATACAACAAGGATAGACAAATATTTTAATGAATTTTATACAAAACCAGTTTCGTTTTTAGATTATTTAAAAGATTTTTATATTTTTCTAGATGAACCAGAAAAAATAAAGCAAAGAGTAGAAGCAATACAAAATGAAAATGAAAATTTAATTAAAGCATTAATAGAAAAAGAAAAGCCAGTTCCAGAATCTTTAAGCAATTTAAATGATTATAAATTGGACTTTAAAGAATATGTAAGTTTGCTTGAACAAGATACATTAAAAAATGATTTCAATACAAAAGAAATAAATTTAAATAAAGGCGATGTAAAAGACTTAGAAGAACGTATAAATGAATATACGCTAAATAAGAAAAAAGTCATTATTTTAGCAGGAGATAAAGAAAATACAGATAAAATATTAAGAGCTTTAAATAACAGAGTAAGTTATGCTGATTCACTAGATAATGTTAATTTAAAACCAGGTGAAGCGGTAATAAGCCAGGGAGCTCTAACTACAGGATTTGAGGATAAAGATACAGATTTAATAGTACTTAGTAGTGATGAATTCTTTTATAAAAATGTAAGAAGAAAAAAAGTATCAGATACTTTTAAAAGTGCTGAAAAAATAGTTTTTGCTGATCTTAAAGTTGGAGATTATATAGTACATAAAAATCATGGTATTGGTATTTTTACTGGTGTTAATACAATAAAAGTAGATGGAGTAACTAAAGATTTTATTCAATTAAAATACAAAGATGGGGATATATTATATGTTCCAACAGAAGACTTAGATAATGTACGTAAATATATTGGTACAGAGGGAAATTTACAATTAAATAAACTAGGAACTAAGGACTGGGAAAAAACTAAAGCTAAAGTTAAAGGAAATTTAAGAGCAGTTGCTAAAGAGCTAATTGAACTTTATGCTAGAAGAGAAAAAGCAAAAGGATTTGCTTTTTCAAAAGATACTGTATTCCAAAAACAATTTGAAGATAGTTTTGAGTATACAGAAACAAATGACCAGCTAAGATGTATTGAAGAAGTAAAAAAAGATATGGAAAGTCCAAAACCTATGGATAGACTTCTTTGTGGAGATGTTGGATATGGAAAAACAGAAGTAGCAATAAGAGCTGCATTTAAAGCAGTTATGGATAGTAAGCAAGTAGCTTACCTCGCACCTACTACAATTCTAGCCAGTCAGCAATACCAAGAATTTAAAGAAAGAATGAAGGAATATCCAATAAAAATAGAGCTATTAAATAGGTTTAAAACAAAAAAAGAGCAAAAAGAAATAGTAGAAAAATTAAAACAAGGAAAAGTAGATATTGTTATTGGAACACATAGAATTTTAAGTAAAGATGTTGAATTTAAGGATTTAGGGTTACTTATTATAGATGAAGAGCATAGATTTGGTGTTAAAGATAAAGAAAAAATAAAGCAATATAAATCAACAATAGATGTATTAACTATGACTGCAACCCCAATTCCTAGAACACTTCAAATGTCTGTTGTAGGAATTAGAGATATGTCAGTTATATATGAACCACCACAAAATAGAAAACCAATCCAAACATATGTATTAGAATATGATAAAGAGGTAATAAAAGAGGCAATAACAAAAGAATTAGAAAGAAATGGGCAAATATTTTACATATATAATATAGTAGAATCAATTGCTAGAAAAGCAGATGAAATAAGTAAGTTAGTACCTGAATCTAGAGTTGCATTTGCACATGGAAAAATGACTGGTAGTGAAATTGAAGATATTATGCAAGACTTTATAGATGGAAAAACTAATGTCTTAGTTTGTACTACAATACTTGAGTCAGGTATAGATATACCAAATGCAAATACTATTATAGTAGAAAATGCAGATAGATTTGGTTTAGCTCAACTTTACCAAATAAGAGGAAGAGTAGGTAGAAGTGATAAGCAAGCTTATGCATATATAACATATAAAAGAGATAAGATGCTTTCAGAAGATGCTACTCAAAGATTAAAAGCAATTAAGGAATTTACAGAGTTTGGTTCAGGATTTAAAATAGCTACAAGAGACCTTCAGATAAGAGGTGCAGGTAGTATATTTGGAGAAATGCAACATGGACATATTGAACAAATAGGTTATGATATGTATAATAAACTATTAAATGAAGTTGTAAAAGAAATGAAAGGTGAAAAAGGAGAAGAAGAGGAAGAAATCTCAATAGATTTAAATATTTCATCATATATTCCGGAAGAATATATAGAAGATTCTAGTCAAAAAATAGAGATTTACCAAGATATTGCTGGAGCAAAAACAGAAGAAGATATACAAAATATTATAGATGAAATAATAGATAGATACGGAGAAATGCCAAAAGAGGTATATAACTTGTTAGAAATTGCAAGAATCAAGAATTTGTGTAGAAAAGACAAAGTAAATAAAATGCAGCAAAAACAAAATGATGTAGTAATATTCTTCAAAACGTTAAGTGATGAAAATTTAAGAGATATTATATTAAAATATAAGACTAAAGTTAGATTTTCACCAGGTGAAAAGCCATACATAACTCTAAGAATTGAAAAAGACGTAGTTAAAGAATTAAAAGAATTTTTAGAGAGTGTGAAGTGAAGAGAATAATACTTTAAGTATTAGAGAGTTATTAAATACAATATATAAAATTCATAAAGTTTTAAATAAAGATATAGAAAATTGAATAAAAAAAGAATGCCATGGAAGACCACGGCATCAGGATTGTTGATTGAAACCTCATCTCTTTTATTAAAGAAAAGAAGTCTGTTCCCAATTGGGAACGTCTGCAACTGGATTAGTCCCATTTTTTTCAATGCGATTGTTCGGAATGTCTATTCTCTGACCATCAATGGTAACATAATGGTCGGGATATGGAGGCTTATATTTTTGAGGCGATTTACAATTGGCCTTTTTACGACAATTGCTACAAATTTGTCTCATATCCATAAAACATCAGTCCTTTTCACACAGATTAAAAATAATTATACCACAAAAATGAATAAATTACAAATTTTAGTTAGGAGAAAGATTTTATGATTATTTCAAGTAAAGATAATGAAATAGTAAAAGAAATAAGAAAGCTAAAGGAAAAAAAGTTTAGAAAAGATAAATTTCTTATTGAAGGAATAAAAATGCTAGAAGAGGCAATAAATGAAAATGCAGATATTGATTTGATAGTACTAAGAGAAGGAACAGCTATTCAAAAAGATATATCTAGATTTAATAGTATAGTTGTAACAGAAAAAGTTTTTGATACATTAACTGATGTTGTTTCTCCTCAAGGAGTTTTAGGTATAATAAATAAAAAAAGTGATATAAAAATAGATGAATCAGCAGATTATATCTTAGCATTAGATGGAATTCAAGACCCAGGAAATTTAGGAACAATTATAAGAACCGCAGATTCGGCAAACTTAAAACAAATAATAGTTTCAAAAAATACAGTAGATAGCTTTTCTCCAAAAGTAATTAGGTCTACAATGGGAGCAATATATAGAGTAAATATAGTTGAAGTAGAAAATTTAGTAGAAACTTTAAAGAACTTACAAAAAAATAACTTTAATATAATTACTACGTCACTAGATACAAATAACAGTATTTATGATATTTCTTACAATAAATCAGTTGTTGTTATAGGAAATGAGGCAAATGGAGTAAGTAAAGAAGTTCAAAATATAGCAGATTATAAAGTTAAAATACCTATGCTTGGAAAAACGGAAAGTTTAAATGCTTCAGTTGCAACAGGAATAATGATTTATGAATATGTTAGGAGAATTATAAAAAATGATTGACATTATTGGTAAATAATAGTATAATTATTTTAGTATCAAATACCACGTTATTCAAATGGACACAAAAAAACTAGGAGTTGCAGCTCCTAGTTTTTCTCTTTAGATTTAGTCCTTTTCATTGTTAGATACAATTATGTATAAAATAATAAGAACTAATATCTTTACCACTTCATTCAATATAGGCACCTCCTTTCTACCTATAGAAAGGTTTACATAGTATACCATAAAATGGAAACAAAGTCTATATATTTATATAACTTTTAATATAATAATTATTAAAAAATTGCAATTATGGGGGGAAAAATGAGATTAGTAGTACAAAGAGTAAAAAATGCAAAAGTAGAAGTTGAAAATAAAGTTGTTGGGAAAATTAATCATGGTTTTATGGTTTTAGTTGGAATAGGATTAAATGATACAGAAAAAGAAGCGGATTATTTAGCTAAAAAGTTAGTAAACTTAAGAATATTTGAAGATGAAGCAGGAAAAATGAATTTAAATATAAAAGATGTAAAAGGAGAACTTTTATTAATTTCTCAATTTACTTTGTATGCTGATTGTACAGGGGGAAATAGGCCATCATTTATAAATGCAGCAAAACCAGATAAAGCAAATGAACTTTATGAATATTTTTGCAAAAAATGTAGTGAAACTGTAACTGTTCAAAAAGGAATATTTAGAACACATATGGAAGTAACTCTTCAAAATAGTGGACCAGTAACTATATTATTAGAAAAGAATGCTTTATAGAGTATAAATTAACCGAAAAGATAACTAAAATAAAAAGCAAAACTATAAATAGCACAAAATCAAATTAAAATTAAATAAAAAATTAAAAATAATAAAAACTCTCAAAAGTCTTGAAATTACCATAAAAACTGAGTATAATATAATATATTGAAAATAAAAAGCAGAAAGGAGAAAGCTATCAAAAAAATATAGTAATTTAGTTAATTATTTACTAGATTTTAAGTTAGCTTAGCAATAAAAATGTATAGAGATCATAATTGTGGAGAATTAAATATAAAAAATGTTGGAGAAAAAGTAATTTTAGCTGGATGGGTACAAAGAATTAGAAACTTAGGTTCTATGCAATTTGTAGATTTAAGAGATGAAAAAGGAATTACTCAACTTGTTATTTCTGATGAAGATTTAAAAAAGCAAATGTCAGAGATAAATCCAGAATCAGTTATAAGCATAGAGGGAAAAGTTGTAGAAAGATCAAATAAAAATCCTAAGATGCCAACTGGTGAAATAGAAATAGAAACAAGTAAAATTACATTACTTGGAAAATGTAAGAGTACTTTACCTTTTGAAATAAACTCAGAAAAAATAGATATTAATAATGTAAGAGAAGATTTAAGACTACAATATAGATATTTAGACTTAAGAAATGATAGATTACACAAAACTATTTTATTACGTTCAAAAGTTATGAAATCTATTAGAAATAAAATGGATGAATTAGGATTTACTGAAATTCAAACACCAATTTTAGCTAATTCATCACCAGAAGGAGCAAGAGATTATTTAGTTCCAAGTAGAATTCATGCAGGAAAGTTTTATGCACTTCCACAAGCACCTCAACAATTTAAGCAACTTTTAATGGTATCAGGTTTTGATAAATATTATCAAATAGCTCCTTGTTTTAGAGATGAAGATCCAAGAGCAGATAGAGCACCTGGAGAATTTTATCAATTAGATTTTGAATTATCTTTTGCTACACAAGAAGATGTTTTCAAAGTTATAGAAAAAGTAGCACCATATGTATTTAAAGAACATACAAATTGGAAAGTTAATGAGGGAGAATTTTTAAGAATTCCATATAAAGAAGCAATGGAGAAATATGGCATAGATAAACCAGATTTAAGAAATCCACTTATTATTCAAGATGCTACAAATTTATTTAAAAATACAGAATTCAATGCTTTTAAAAATAAAACAATTAAAGCAATTGTAGTACCAAAAGGTGCTTCTCAGGGTAGAAAATTCTTTGATAATATGACAGAATATGCTGTAAATGAAGCAGGAGCTAAGGGCTTAGCCTGGGTTAAAGTTGATGAAGAAAATAACTTAACTGGAGGAATTTCTAAATTTATTACAGATGAAATAAAAACTGAACTTGGTGCTAAAGCAGGAGATAGTATTTTCTTTATAGCAGATGAATTTAAAACTGCTCAAAAAATAGCAGGACTAGTTAGAATAGAATTAGGTAAGAGATTAGACTTAATTGAAAAAAATGTATATAAATTCTGCTTTATAGTAGATTTTCCAATGTATGAATATAATGAAGATGAAGAAAAAATAGACTTTAATCATAATCCGTTTTCTATGCCACAAGGAGGAATGGAAGCTTTAGAAAGCAAAGATCCTTTAGATATACTTGCATATCAATATGACTTGGTATGTAATGGCTATGAAATGGCATCTGGAGCTGTTAGAAATCATGATCCAGAAATAATGAAAAAAGCATTTGAAATAGCAGGGTATACAGAAGAAGATGTTAAACAAAAATTTGGAGCTTTATATACAGCATTCCAATATGGTACTCCACCACATGCAGGTGCTGCACTAGGACTAGATAGAATGGTAATGCTTATTGCAGATTCAGATAATATAAGAGAAGTTATAGCATTCCCTAAAAACAAAAAAGCAAGAGACGTAATGATGAATGCTCCAAGCAAAGTTACAGAACAGCAATTAAAAGATGTACATATTAAAGTAACTGAATTTGAGGAAGATGAATAATAAAAGGGCGGTGGGCCTTAAATGGCACCACCGCCCATATAACTATAAAAAATGAAATGGTGTTATACAAGCTTATTTATGCAAAATTATATAAAATACTAAATACTATAAATCTTTCAAATAATCTTGAAATATAAAAAATATTGTGGTATAAAATAATAGGAGAAGTATATGAAAAATATAAAAGACTACAATTTAGAAGAATTAAAACAAGAATTAATATCGTTAGGAGAAAAGCCATTTAGGGCAGAGCAAATATTTAAATGGTTATATATTGAAAAAGTTCATAGTTTTGATGAAATGACTAATTTATCTTTAGAATTAAGAGAAAAATTAAAACAAAATTATGATATTTGTAATTTTAGTATAGTAAAGAAACTTGAATCAAAAGATGGTACTAAAAAATATCTATTCGGTTTAAGGGATGGTAATGCAATAGAATCAGTTCTTATGCAATATCACTTTGGTAAAACTGTTTGTGTATCTTCACAAATAGGATGTAAAATGGGATGCAAATTTTGTGCATCAACAGGAATTGCGTTTGTTAGAAGTTTAACGTCAGGAGAAATTGTAGAGCAAATAATTGCTATTGAGCAAGATATAGGTGAAAATATTTCAAATGTTGTTTTTATGGGAATAGGAGAACCTTTTGATAATTATGATAATGTAATGAATGCTATTAAAATATTAAATAATCAAAAGGGATTAAATATAGGAGCAAGACATATAAGTGTTTCTACTAGTGGATTAGTTCCAAAGATTTATCAGTTTGCAGATGAAAATATTCAATGTACATTATCAATTTCACTTCATAGTGCAAATAATGAGACAAGAAGTAGTATGATGCCAGTAAACAATGCATATAATATACAAGAGTTAATAAAAGCTTGTAAATATTATATTAGCAAAACAAATAAAAGAATTTCATTTGAATATGCATTAGCAAAAGATAATAACGATAACAAAAAAGCAGCTGATGAACTAGTAGCACTATTACATGGAATGTTATGCCACGTAAATTTAATTCCTATAAACAAAATTGAAAACGGAAAATACATAAAAAGTTCTAATGAAAACATAATAAAGTTTAGAGATTACTTAAATAGTAAAGGAATCACAGCAACTATTCGTAGAGAATTGGGATCAGATATTGAAGCGGCATGCGGACAATTAAGAAGAAAGAATTTGAAATAGAAAAATTTTACGTTGGGGACGGACCTTTTCGTAAAATATTAAAAAGGTCTGTACAAATTGTAAAATAGGAGGAAAATATGATACAAGCTTTTGCAACTTCAGATATAGGAAAAGCTAGACAACTAAATGAAGATTCATATTTTGCATCTAAACCAGATGATGAAATAAAATTATTTATTGTAGCAGATGGTATGGGTGGATATAAAGGCGGAGAAATTGCAAGCAGTTTAGCAGTTAATTCAGCCAGAAATTACATCTTAAGCAATTTTGAAAAGTCTAAAATAGACAAAGAAACATTACTTAGCTTAGTAAAAAGTAGTAGCCAATATGCAAATATGGTGGTGTATGAAAAGTCTAAAGAAAATGAAGAGCTAAAGAATATGGGAACCACTTTAGATGTTTGCTTAATATATGAAAATAAAGCTTTTATATCTCATATTGGAGATAGCAGAATATATAGAATTAGAAAAGAATTTATGAGAAAACTTACAAAAGACCACAGTTATGTTCAACAATTAGTAGATGAAGGAAAGATAACAAAAGAAGAAAGTATAAATCATCCAAAAAAGAATATGCTTATAAAAGCATTAGGATGTACAGAATTTATTGAACCAGATAGTATGATAAAAGGATTTATTAAAGGTGATATAATTTTAATGTGCACAGATGGTTTAACCAATATGGTAAGTGAACAGGAGATTTTCAATATATTAAAAACAAATTTAGTAAACCCATCTGAAGAGCTTATTAATAAAGCAAATGAAAAAGGTGGACTCGATAATATTACAGCATTAATCATAAAGTAAGGAGAATGTGATTATGAATTTGATAGGAAAGATAATAGGAAATAGGTATGAAATTCTTGAAGAAGTTGGCCTTGGTGGAATGGCGACTGTGTACAAAGCAAAAGACCATGTATTAAATAGATTAGTTGCAGTAAAAGTCCTAAAAGATGAATTTACAACAGATACAGAGTTTATAAAAAGATTTAATACTGAAGCGCAAGCAGCCGCAAGTCTTTCACATCCCAATATAGTATCAATATATGATGTAGGGCACGAAGATGAAAATAATTTATACTATATAGTAATGGAACTTGTACAAGGTAAAACATTAAAAGAAATAATTCATAGTGAAGGTGTACTTTCTTGGAAATGGGCTGTTAATATTGCTATGCAAATTGCATCAGCATTAGAATTAGCACACAAAAATGGAATAATTCATAGAGATATAAAGCCACATAATATAATAATTACTGAAGATGGTATTGCAAAAGTTACAGACTTTGGTATTGCTAAAGCAGTTTCTAATTCTACAATAACAGCATTTGGAACAACGATAGGCTCAGTACATTATTTTTCACCAGAACAAGCAAAAGGTGGATTTACTGATGCTAAATCAGATTTATATTCTTTAGGTGTTGTAATGTATGAAATGCTTACTGGAAAAGTACCATTTGATGCAGATACACCAGTATCAGTAGCTCTAAAACATATGCAAGAAGAACCAAAAGAACCAATAGAATTAAATCCAGAAATACCAACTGCAGTAAATCAAATAGTTATTAAAGCAATGCAAAAAGAACCATCAGCTAGATATCAAAATGCAACAGAAATGCTTCATGATTTAAGTAAAGCATTAAAAGACCCAGATGGAGATTTTGTCATTATAGAAAATAAAGATGGCGGTTATACAAGAGTAATGCCAGCAATATCTGATGATCAAATAAAGCAAAATAAAAAGGAAGAAGTTAAAACAAAAACGAATTTCTTTACTGAACATCCAAAAGCAAAAATTGCAATTATAATATTAAGCTTAGTTTTATTATTTGTTGTAGTATTCTTAATTACTAAAATTGTAATAGATGGCGGAATTAAGTCAAAAGTAGATATGCCTAACTTAGTTGGAAAAACATTAGAAGAAGCACAGAATACAGCAGATGATTTAGGACTAACTTTAGAGTCAACTGAAGTTGCAAGTAGTGATGTAGAAGAAGGAAAAATAGTATCACAAGATCCAGAATATTCTGAAACAAAGATTGAAAAAGGTTCAACAATTAAAGTAAATGTAAGTAAAGGACCTGAACAAAACGAACTTCCAAAATTAGAAGGTATGAAAATAGAAGATGCTAGAAAGACTGCTGAAACTTTAGGTATAACATTAAAAGAAGAAACAGAAAATAGTGATACTGTTGAAGCAGGAGTAATAATAAAGCAAGATACAACAGTAGGAACATTGGTAAAATCAGGAGATACAGTAACAGTACATGTAAGTGCAGGAGTAGAGAAAGTAAAAGTTCCAACAGTAGTAGGAATGGATGAAGGAACAGCCTTAGCAACACTTAAAAATGCAGGATTAAATCCAAAAGTTACTTATGAAAGTAATGAAGAAAAAGAAGATGGAAAAGTAATTTCTCAAAGTATAGAAGAAAATACTGAAACAGCTAAAAATTCAGAAATTACTATAGTTGTAAATAAAATAGTTAAAGAACAAAAAACAGTGAATGTAATTGTTGATGTTAAATCTATTGTAGGAAGCAGTTCATCACAAAATACTAATACAAGCAAAAATGAAACAAATGAAATTGCTGATACAGTTAATGTAACTATTTCAATTGACGGAGTTGAAAAAACACAAAATAAAGCAAGTATTACTGATTCTTCATTTAAAGCATACTCATATACATCAACAGGAACTCATGAAATAACAGTAAAAGTTGGTTCATCATATACAAGAACAAGAAAAATAAATTTTGATGAATCAGATAATAATAGAAATGTAATATTTGATAAAAATACAGCAAGTGATTAATAAACAAACTTCATAATATGCTAAAAAAGTATATTATGAAGTTTTTTCTAAATAAAAAACTTGTGTATATAAAGAAATTTATTATTATAATTATTTTTAATAAATCATAATTTATATAAAAAACAAGAATGTTTAATTATTTATAAATATATGATATAATTATTATGTTATAAAAAATATAGAGGAGTATTAATGAAAGCAACAATTATACAAAATATTTCAAATCAATATAAAGTAATAGATGAAGAAGATAAAGTGCATATTTGCATAGCTAGAGGAAAATTAAAAAATAATAATAAAGTTTTAAATAAAAGAGAAGAATCTGCTTTAAAACTTGCAACTAATAATGGAAAGATTAATACAATTTCTCCAGTTGCAGGAGATAAAGTAGAAATAGAAAATGAGGCTATTACTAAAATATATGAAAGAACAAATTATATCAAAAGACCTAAAATTGCAAATGTAACACAGGTCGTATTTGTAGTATCATTAAAAGAACCAGAGCCAGATATATTAATGCTAGATAAACAATTAGCTTTTGCAGAAAATATGTGGATAAAAAGTATAATTGTGCTTAATAAAAGTGATTTAGCTGATGGAACTTATTTAAAAAATATATATGAAAAAATAGGCTATACAGTTTTAGAGATGCAAGCTAAAAATAATATTGGAGTAGAGAACTTAAAAAAGTATCTAAAAGACAATATTACTGTATTTTCAGGAAACTCGGGAGTAGGTAAATCTACAATTATCAACAACTTATTTGGAAGAAATATTACTGAAGAAGGTTTTATTAGTGAGAAAAATAAAAGAGGTAAAAATACTACAACAGCAGTAACCTTATATGAATTAGAAAAAAATACATATATTGCAGACACACCAGGATTTAGTACATTTGATATCAATGAAATAGATTATAGAAATTTAGATAAAGAGTTTATTGAGTTTAATAAACATATTGAAGAATGCAAATATATTGGCTGCAGTCATATTTATGAAGATGAAAAAGAATGTGGAATAAAAAGAGCAGTAAGCAAAGGCAATATTTCAAAATCTAGATATGATAACTTTTGCAAGATATATAAAGAATTAGAAGAAAAATATAAAAGGAGATATAACTAATGGAAGTATCAACATCATTATTAAGTGTAAAGAAAGAGGATATAATTCAAACAATATATAATCTAGAAGTAGCAAAAACAGATTATTTTCATATTGATGTAATGGATGGAAGATTTGTAGAAAATGATACATCAGAAACAATGAGAATATATTGTGAGTATTTAAATCAAATAACAAATGTTCCAATAGATGTACATTTAATGGTTACTAATGTAAAAGAATATATAGAAAGTTATTCAATATTTAATCCTAATATAATTTCTTTTCATTATGAAGCGTGCAAAGATAAAGAAGAAGTAAATAAATATATAAATCAAATAAAAGAAAGAGATTGCAAAGTAGGATTAGCCATAAAGCCTAATACAAGTGTAGAAGATATAATCGAATTTTTACCAAAAATAAATTTACTATTAATTATGTCAGTAGAACCTGGAAAAGGAGGACAAGAATTTATTGCTTCTACTTTAGAAAAAATAAAATATGCAAAAGAAAAAATAGAAGAACTAGGTTTAGATACAGAAATAGAAGTAGATGGTGGAATAAATATAGAAAATGCAAAAGATATAGAAGAAGCGGGAGCAACAATAGCTGTTTCTGGAACTGCAATTATTAATTCAAAAGATTATAGTTATACCATAGGAAAAATGAAAGAATAATAAAGTAAATAATGAATTTAATTAAAATATAACATTAAAAGGAATGAATATGAACCAAAAAAAAGCAGTAAAAATAATTAAAAAATTAAAAGAAATGTATCCAGATGCTACATGCAGTCTAGATTTTTCTACACCTTTTCAAATGCTAGTTGCAGTATGTTTATCTGCACAATGTAATGATGAAAGAGTAAACAAAACAACACCAGAAATTTTTGAAAAATATCCAACAGTTTTTGATTTTAATAATATGGATATAAAAGTATTAGAAGAATTAATACATCCTTGTGGATTTTATAAAAATAAAGCAAAAAATCTAAAAGCTGCAAGTAAGATGATAGTAGAAAAGTTTAATGGAGAAGTTCCAGATAATATGAAAGACTTAACATCTATTCCTGGAGTGGGGAGAAAAAGTGCAAATGTAATAATGCTAGAAGCTTTTCATAATCCACAAGGAATAGCAGTAGACACACATGCAAAAAGAATTTCAAATAGAATAGGATTTTCAAAAGAAACAGATCCACTAAAAATAGAGCAAGATTTATTAAAAGTTATACCTAAAGAATATTATTATGATGTAAATCATTTATTAGTATGGCATGGAAGAAAAACATGTACTGCTAGAAATCCTAAGTGTGAAGAATGTGCATTAAATGATTTATGTGAAAGTTATAAAATGCAAAAATAAATTTATAAATTGTATTAGAATATTATTGGTTATTAAATAAAAACTAGTAGAAAAAGACTATAAGGTATGATATAATATAATTGTGAGGTGATTGAATGAAAAATAAAATTCCAGAAAAAATAGAAAAGTCTATTCAAAAATTTGTATTAGAAGCAAATAAAATGTTTGGAAATAGAATAAAAAAAATTATACTATATGGTTCTTATGCTAGAGGCGATTATAAAGATAATTCTGATATAGATATTATGATATTAACAGATATGACAGACAAGGAAATAGTTGAATATAGTGAAAAAATATGGGATTTTGCTTATGATATAGAATTAGAAAATGATGTTTTAATTTCACCAACAATAAAAAATATAGATAAATTTAATTATTGGCTAAAGGCATTACCTTTTTATATGAATGTTCAAAAAGAGGGAGTGATATTGAATGGAAAATAAAGTTTCAAAAGAATTAGCTTGGCACAGATTAGAACAAGCTAAAGAAGATATTTTAGCATGTGAATTATTATATAATGGAAAATTATATAAATCTGCTAATAATAGAGCTTATTATGCTATTTTTCATTCAATTAGAAGTGTTCTAGCACTTGAACCTATAGATTTTAAAAGACATAAAGATGTTATAGCATATTTTAATAAAAATTATGTAAATACAGAGATTTTCCCTAAGAGTATAGGAAGAAAAATTGCAAGGGCAAATCAAGTAAGAGAAGATAGCGATTATGATGATGAATTTATTGTAGATCCTAATAATACATTAGTACAAATAAATACAGCCAAAGAATTAATAGATTTAGTAGAAAAGTACTTGAATAGAAATTAATTAATTAGATAAATAATAAAAGTTGAAAGATAGTATTTTTTATATTATAATATAGAAATCTAGAAGATAGTGATTTAAAAGCAACTGCTAGAGAATTACTAAATAAAATAAAGTATTAAGCTATCTGATTGTATTCTTGCGATATAGTAGGAGTGATGAAAATGGATGTTGTTCCTAAACCTAAAAGTATAACTCGTAAAACTATGGATATACATATATCCAAAAGAAAAATTGCAGAAGTATCCAAAAGACTTGGAATGAAAATTAATGAAGTTGATAGTCGACTTGAACAAAGTTTTGAGGATGCAAAAAAACAATATTTCAAATAGTTGATATTGCAATCAGATTGTAAAACACTTTATTTTACAGCCATTGTGGAAATAATTATCCATGATGGCTGATTTTAAAAAAAATAGTTGACATATTATTTTTTCGTGATATAATAAGTATTGTAAAAGCAGTAAGAGAAAAAGTAAAATAAAGGTTGCTTAAAGAGAGAATTAGTCATAGGCTGAAAGCTAATTCAAGTAAACATATTTGAAAAACTACCTCTTCAAGCCTCTAGCGAATAAGCTAGACGTCAGGTGCGTTATAGCCTAAAATGAAGTGAAATATCCGGGTGGAACCGTGCTTATATAAGTACCCCAGAACATAATTTATAGTTATGTTTTGGGGCTATTTTTTACCTCAAAACATAGAAAGGAAGTATTTATGATTAAAGTAACTTTAAAAGATGGCTCTATAAAAGAAGTAGAGCAAGGAATTAGCATTTATGATTTAGCTAAACAAATTAGTGAAGGATTAGCTAGAAACGCTACATGCGGAAGAGTAGATGGCAAAGTAGAAGATTTAAGATATGAATTAAAAAATGATTGCCATTTAGAAATATTAACATTTGATAGTGATTTAGATGGAAAAAAGGCTTATTGGCATACAACATCACACATAATGGCACAAGCTGTTAAAAGATTATTTCCAAATGTAAAATTAGCAATTGGTCCAGCTATTGATGATGGTTTTTATTATGATTTTGATGTAGAAAATAATTTTACAGATGAAGACAAAGAAAAAATAGAAGCTGAAATGAAAAAAATTATAAAAGAAGATTTACCAATAGAAAGATTTTCACTTCCTAAAAAAGAAGCATTAGAGCTTATGAAAGATGAACCATATAAACAAGAATTAATCAATGATTTAGCAGAAGGAGAAGAAATATCTTTCTATAAACAAGGTGAATTTACAGATCTTTGTGCAGGTCCTCATTTAATGAGTACAGGAAAAATAAAAGCTGTAAAAATATTAAATAATTCAGGTGCATATTGGAGAGGAAATGAGCATAATAAAATGCTACAAAGAATTTATGCTATATCATTCCCTAAGGCATCTTTACTAGAAGAACACTTGAACTTACTAGAAGAAGCTAAACAAAGAGACCACAGAAAAATAGGTAAAGACCTAAATTTATTTATGACACATAAATTAGTAGGTTCAGGACTTCCTATGTACTTACCAGATGGTGCAACAATAAGAAGATTGCTTGAAAGATATATTCAAGATAAAGAAATAAAACTTGGTTATCAACATGTTTATACACCATGCTTAGCAAATACAGAATTATATAAAATAAGTGGACATTGGGATCATTATAAAGATGATATGTTCCCTATAATGAAAATGGATAATGAAGAAATGGTATTAAGACCAATGAACTGTCCACACCATATGCTAATATACAAAAATAGCCTACATTCATATAAAGATTTACCAATTAGAATAGGTGAACTTGCTCATGATTTTAGATATGAAGCAAGTGGTAGTGTTTGCGGACTAGAGAGAGTTCGTGAAATGTGTCAAAATGATGCTCACTTATTTGTAAGACCTGATCAAATAAAAGAAGAAGTAGGAAGAGTATTAAATTTAATTAAAGAAGTATATCAAAAAGACTTTGGATTCCCAGCATCTAACTTTAAATATAGATTATCTTTAAGAGATAAAGATAATAAGGCAAAATATATAGATAATGATGAAATGTGGGAAACAGCTGAAAGTCAACTTCGCGAAATCTTAACAGAACTTGGAATAGATTTCTATGAAGCAAAAGGTGAAGCTGCATTCTATGGTCCAAAAATAGATATACAAATTAAAACAGCACTAAATCATGATATTACAATTCCAACTTGTCAATTAGACTTTGCACTTCCAGAGAGATTCCAATTAACATACATTGGAGAAGATGGAAAAGAGCATAGACCAGTTGTTATACATAGAGCAATACTAGGTTCTTCAGATAGATTTATGGCATTCTTAATAGAAGAAACAAAAGGAGCATTCCCAGTATGGCTATCTCCAAAACAAGTTAAGATATTACCTATTACAGATAAACATGTTGAATATGCAAATAAAATAAAAGAAGAATTACAAGAACAAGGTATAAGAGTAGAAGTAGATGACAGAAATGAAAAAACAGGATATAAGATTCGTGAAGCTCAATTATCTAAAGTTCCATATATGCTTATAGTAGGAGATAAAGAAGTAGAAAGTAATACTGTTTCTGTAAGAGACAGAAAAGATGGAGACTTAGGAAGTATTAAAATAGAAGACTTTATTAATAGAATTGTAAAGGAAGTAAACGAATATAAATAAGTATAAAGAGTTCACTTAAAAGTGAGCTCTTTTAAAATGTTCTTTTGTGAATAATTTTTAGACTAAAAATATTATATAAATAGAGTGTCAAATTTTGTAGAAAAATGTCGACGAAAGATAAGCAAAAATAAAAGAAAATATATTGACATATATAAGAAAACATAATATACTTAAAACAATTAAAAAATCAATTGATTTAATTCATTAATTTTTTTATCAAATATTCTTATACATTTTCAAAAATACGTATTTTAAATGTTTCCAAACGAAAGAAGAAAAATTTCAATTTTATAAATTTAACTTACCTAATATAATGCGTAGGTTTAATAATTATACATAAAAAACTTGACGAAATATAATAAAAGAAGTATAATCAAGGAGGAAAGAATGAAAATACATATAATTGAAAATGATGATTTAGAAGAAGATGAAAAATTAAGTAATAAGCCTAAACTAAGGTTAATAACAAATGATTATTATAAAGTAGCAGAAGAAGAATCTAAATATTCATATACCAAAAATTACACTAATAATTTTAATGATAAAATAATGAGAAAAATATTAAAAGATAAAGTTCAAGCATCAATATACTTAAATGAATGGCTTAAGATAAAAAAGGGATTTGAAATAAAACCTGAAGAAATAGAAGAGGTTACAGAGAGTTATATAACTAAAAGTTGGAAAAATAGAGAAACAGATATAGTATATAAAGATAAAAAATACGAAGGGGTATTTTATTTAATAGAGCATCAGACAAAAGTAGATTATTTAATGGCAAAAAGAATACGAGAATATAAGAATGAAATAGAAAATCATTATGAATTAAATAGTTCTAGTAAAGATATAAGAAGAATTGCAAATGTCACAGCTTTAGTTATATATATTGAAAATAGAAAATGGAAGGCAAAAACAAATATAGAAGAATTAAAAATAAAAAATCCAAGGCTAAAGGAAAAACAAAAAGATGACTATGAAATAATAAGTATTAATGATTATACATTAGAAGTGCTAGAAGAAAAAGTTAAAGAAAATGAGGAAAATATAATACTAAAATTAGCTTTAATAAATAAACTAGGAAAGATGAAAAATGAAGAAATAATGATAAAAGTAATGAAAGATATAAAAATAAATTCTACTCAAATAGATTATGTAGCATCATATATAAATGAAAGAATAAGTAAAAAATGTGGCAAAGAATTTGCAAAACTAATGATAAAAAATATAGAAGAAAAATTAGAAAATAGGGAGGAAAAGAATATGTTAGAAGCATTTGTGGACAGATTTTTAGATATTGCAGATGAAAGGGAAAAGCGTGGAGAAAAACATGGCATTGCTCAGGGAATAAGCCAAGTAGCAATTAATATGCTTAAAGCAAAGTGTGACAAAAAAATTATAAAAAAATGTACAGGGCTAAGTGATGAAAAAATAAAAGAACTAGAAAAAACATTGCAAAATGCATAATCTTTATTTATAAAAAAATAAAACAGTATTTTGAAAAAAATACTGTTTTTTTACTTTCTTAATGATATAATAATTAAAACTAAGGAGGACAAATGGAATACAGTAAATTAGGTAAAGAATTAGAAATATATACAAATGTAGATTATATTGGAAAAGGCTTCCCTATAATTCTTCCAAATGGCGCTAAAATGATGAAGATTTTACAAGAGATGGTAGAAGATGAAGAAGAAAAAAGAGGCTACTCAATAGTTAGAACGCCAAGTTGCTCGAGAGCTGAAATATATATGATTGAAGACAGATGGGAACAAGAAAAAGATGAGATATTTACAATAGAAGATGAAGAAGAACAAAATTCAATTGTATTAAGACCTTATGTAAGACCATTCCATTGTAGTCTTTATGCTACTAAACCTCACAGTTACAAAGAATTGCCAGTAAAATTAAGTGAAACTTCTACTGTATTTAGAGATGAACCTACTAGTAAAATAAGAGGGCTTACTTGTATGAGGCAGTATTCTTTTTCAGATGCAAGTATATTTACTTCTCCAGAGCTATTAGAAAAAACATTAAAAGAATCTGTAGAAATAGAAAAATATTTTATGGATAAGTTAAACTTAAATGTTGAGTATAGAATATCTACATGGAATACAAATAAAAAAGAAGAATACATAGGTACTATAAATGAGTGGAACATGGTAAGAGATGCAATGGAAAAAGTCTTAAAAGATAGCAATATAACTTATATAGAAAACCAAGATGCTAAAATGTATGGACCAAGTATACAAGTTTTTTATAATAGTAAATTACTAGCAAAAATAGAGATAGATTTTGAAATAACACATAGATTTGATTTAAAATATACAGATAAAGATGGATTAGAAAAATTTCCAATATATATACATAGGCAAGATTTAGGAAGTTATGAAAGCATGCTTGCTATATTAATTGAAAAGTATCAAGGAGAATTTCCTACATGGATTGCACCTGTTCAATGTTGTATAATTCCTGAATATGATGAATATATAGATTATGCAAATAAGTTAAAAGAAAAATTAAGAGATAGAAGAGTAAGAGTTTCAGTAGATTTTACAAATAAAAGTACAGAGGAAAAAATAGCTAAAGCTCAAAAGTTTAAAATACCATATATTGTTCTTATTGGTAAAGAAGAATATAATAGCAATGAAATATCAGTTTTAAGATATGGAAATAAAGAAACAAAACATTATACATTAGATGAAGTAATGAATATGTTTGATAGAAGAAGATAAAAATCTAAAGTTTTAATAATTAAAATTATGAAAGGAGAAATATTTTGAAAAATGATGTTCTAGAATATATAGGACTAGATTTAGATAATATACCTAAAGAGTTAAAAAATGTAGAGCCAATTCATTTTAGTGATTTTAGTAATTCTAATACATACAAAGTATATGAATATGTCTCAGTACATGATTTAGAAATATTAATAACACCTTTAGATAGAACAGCAGATTTAAGAGAAAGGTATAAGCTATCTAGGCCAATATATTCATATTTACAAGCAGAAGATGCAAAATCAAAGCAAATATTTAATGAAGTATTAGACTCAGCATCAGTTAAAGAAATACAAAAGTTAGAAGAATTGCAAGAAAAATTAAAAGATATACCATATTTTGTAAAATATGATAAAAATTATTTATGGCAAATATATTATTCAAAAGAAGACAATAAATATTTTATGATATTTCCTGCAAATGAGGGAGAAACTTCAGTATTATTTTATATTATTAAGAAAAAATTAGAAAAAGAAGATACTAAAATTTTTGTACCTATAAATAAGATGGATTACAAAGGTATAATGTTAAATTCTATGCAAATAAATGATATAGAAAACTATATTTGGTTATTTACAAATGAATGGCCTAATATATATGAAGTATCTGGTAAATATTTGTATGTAACAGGTCATACTAAAATTAACAAATTATTTAATAGCTATTATAGAAATGTATTTGATAAAAAAGAAGAAGCGGAAAAGTTTTACATGCTTTTAAAAGCTATGTTTATATTAACTACAGAAACTAATTATAAATATAACTTTGAGCCATATATAAATGAAAAAAGTAATTTAGAATTAAAATATGTAAACGAAAATTTTGAATTAAGTAATATAAATGAAAAAGATAATGAGAAAAATCATTTAGAATTAAGTGACGAAGATATAATTATTACAACAGCTAATTTAGCAGATTTTGTAGATAGAGAAGTAGAAAAGCAAAAAATAAGAAAAAAGAACCTAGAAGAAGAAATAAAATATAATGAAAAACTTCTTAAAGACCTAAAAGAATATGTAAAAAAGCAAAATGATATATATGTAATGCAAGAAAAACAAATAGTAATGTTTTTAGATTGCAAAAAAAGTTTTTTTAAGAAAATATCATATTTCTTTAAAACGAAAAAATTTGTTATGCCTAAATTAGAGGACAAGATAGAGGATTTAAAAGATAATACGTCAAAAAAACTAGAAATAGAATTAAATGGTTCATATACTTTAAAAGAACTAATTAATGCTTTTAACGAAGCAAATGAAGTTGAAATAAAAGCAAGAAGTATTAGGGGAGATATTAGAGCTTTAAAATTAAAAAAAGAAAATTATGCAAGAAAAATAGAAAATGCTAAAAAGTACATAGAAGAAATAGAAAGCCATAAAAAAAGTATATTTGAATTTTGGAAATTTAGTAATAAAGATGAACTTCCAGCACTAAGCGAAGCGGAATCTACTAAGATAGATGATAAAAATTTAAATAAAAATATAGATAAGGACTTTTTAGGAGTAAAAGCAGATAGTCTTCAAAGACAAAAATTAAGTAATGATGAAATAAATGCTTTATTCCTTTTCTATAAAATACCAGAAGCTTTTAATTATATAAATAATGATGAAAAACTAAAAAACATTTTAGAAAATTTAAAAAATAAAACTACAAAAAGGTCGCTTAACAATATTATAGATGATTATACATCTGTTAAAAAGATAAAATCAAAAGAGCATAGAGAAAATGAAAGAAATGTTTTAAAAGTATTAAAAATAAATGAATACACAACAATAGATGAGTTCAAAGATAGATTAAAACATTTAAAAAAAGTGCTTGAGAGTGCATATAATAAAATCTATGCATTAACAGATATGTCAGTGTACATCAAAAAAAGTGATGCTCAAAATGAATTCGTTTTGGGAGATATAAATCCGGAAAACTTAATTGAGGGAGATGTAAATAGCAAACAAGGTTCAAAAACTATAAAAAGTGCAATAAAAGAGAATAAAAATGATGATAAACAAGAGGCTAATAAATTAATCGAATTAATAAAAGTTGATTTAACAAATAAAGAACATGCATTATATATGACCAATATAGTCTTTTTTGATAATCAAAATAAAACCTTGCCAATTGGAATGGACTTGTCTAGTAAAGTGGTAATAAAATTGGATGAAGTCAACAAGAAATTTAGCAAAAAACAAGAACTTTATTTAATTAATAAAATAGATGATTTTAAAGTTGGAAAAAAGAAGATTAATATATATGAATAATGAATATTTCTATATATATTAGGTGATTGATTACATTAATAAAATTCGAATTTTATTTGTAAAAAGTAATATAAAAATATAACCCCACGGTGGAGCAAGAGCTCCACCGTGTTTTTAGTAGCGATTAATGAGTTGAAGTGTAAAATACGCATTGGCAATTATCAAAATCGAAAAAATTAAAACGATGCTTCTTAAAAGCCTTATAAAGTTCCTCAGCTTGAACTATAGAATGAGGAATAAATTTTCCTGGAAAGGAAACTGAAACTGTGATACGATACTCATCTTGACGATACTCATCTTGACCAATTAGCTCCGCGGAAAAATTCCCCAAATTTATTTGCATTAAAATTTGGTTTAAATAGGCTTTGGCTTTAATCCGTGCTTTTTGAGTTTCATCAAGACTTTTATAGCTGTCAGCCGTTGCTGATTTTATCCACTTTGTTTCCTCGATTACACTTGGACGCAATACTTTATAAAATTCTTGAGCTTTGCTCATTGTACTTCCTTTTAAAAAAGGAAGCATTTTAATAATGTGGTTTTTGTTGGCACCAAATTCATGATGAAGTCCAAGAATTTCACATGCTAATTTAATTTCAGTATAAGTGTAGTTATTCCAGTTTCTGTCGAGGACAAGAAGTACCTCTGCATTGTACACGGTAGGGAAATTATTCTTTAACAGATATCTTTTGAAATTCGAACTCATCTCAGTAAGAATTTGATTGGCACATTTGTAAACTCGTACATCTACCACTTTCTTTGCCATTGACCGAACTCGACTCACGATACTTTTACTCATTTGAATTACCTCCTAAGTTGTCGTCGCATTTCTACGTAGATAGCAAAACTATCAATATATTAGATTATATAAAAATTATGTTAATATGTCAAGTAAAATACTGTTCTCTTTTGGCTTTATATGGTGATTGGTGACTTAAAATCTTTTCAAAACTTATTATTTGTATAGGACAAATTGATTTTCCTATACAATGGCAAAAAGCGAAGAATTATCTCCGCACTTTTGCTTTATCAAGACCCTTGAATAATAATTTAGATGAACAATATGTTAAAAGCACTATTCTAAAGTATAATACAAATTAGTCCTCCGCCACCTTCATTTACAATTCTTTCAAGAGTTTCTTGAAGCTTCATTTGTGCATCTTCAGGCATTCTTTCTAGTTTGTTTTGTAGACCTTCATTAACAAGTTCGTGTAAATTCTTTCCAAATATATTAGATTCCCAAATTTTCTTAGGATCACTTTCAAATTCTTCAAGTAAATATTTAACTAATTCTTCAGATTGCTTTTCACTTCCAACAATAGGTGAAACCTCAGTTTCAACATTTGTCATTATCATATGTATACTTGGTGCTTTAGCACGTAGCTTAATTCCAAATTTAGAGCCTTGTTTTACTATTTCTGGCTCATCTAAAATAAGTTCATCCATTGATGGAGTAATTATTCCATAACCTTTTAACTTAACTTCTTCTAGTGCTGGTGCAATTCTATCATATTCTGCTTTTATTTTTGAAAAACTATAGAATGCAGAGAATAAGTCAAATTCATTATTAATAGTTTCACCAGATATTTCAGTAAGCACTTTATAAAATAAATCATCTTTAAATGAAATTGTTATTGTAATATTTCCATTTCCAAGATTAATTTCATCAATAGTGGTAGATGAGATAATATCTGTATTTTGTAGATTATCTACTGCAAAGTTTGCTTGCTTTATAATTTTTACACCATTAAAAGTATTTTTTATTTCATTATTTAATTCTTGTTTTAGCCAATGAGTATTATCTAAACCATCAACCCATTTAGGGTATGAAATATTAATTCTTTCAATAGGAAACTCATATAGTACTTTGCTGAAAATTTCATTAATGTCATATAGTGAAAGATTAGAACAATCAGTAGGAATTACTGGGCAGTCATATTTTTCTTCTAGTGAACTTGCTAAATCCCTTGAGTAATCTGAATATGGCGCAACTGTATTTAGTACTATTACAAAAGGTTTATTAATTTCTTTAAGTTCCTTAACGACTCTTTCTTCTGCAGGAACATAATCTTCTCTTGCTATTCCAGAAAAGCTACCATCAGTAGTAACTAAAATACCAATTGTAGAATGATCTTGAATAACCTTTTTAGTACCAATTTCAGCTGCCTCACCAAATGGCATTTCTTCATCAGACCAAGGAGTTTTTACCATTCTAGGAATATCATCTTCTAAGTATCCAATTGCATTATTTACTAAATAGCCTACACAATCAACTAACCTTGCTTTAAATTTAATATTTCCATCAAGTGTAATTTGAACTGCTTCATTTGGAACAAACTTAGGCTCAGTTGTCATTATTGTTCTGCCAGAAGCACTTTGTGGAAGTTCATCCATCGCTCTTTCTCTTTTGTATGAGTTATCTATATTAGGTATTACTAATAAATCCATAAAGTTCTTAATAAAAGTTGATTTTCCAGTTCTAACAGGACCTACTACACCTATATAAATATCTCCATCAGTACGATTTGCTATATCCTGATATAATTTTAAATTGTCCTCCATTTTTACCTCCTAAAGAAGATTTGTACAAAACTTTATTAAAGTATATTAGACAAAACTAAAACTTATGACAAAAGTTAAAAATTTTTAATTCGCCCAAGAGGGACGCCCCTTTTTGGGTTATTTATGTTAAAATTAAATTTTATTAAAAATTATTCATATAACCCAAAAAGGGGCGTCCCTCTTGGGCGTTCTGTGGCGACTTTTGAATTTTGTTGCATATTATATATAAATATGATAAAATGTACATAATGAGTTAAAATTACATTTGAAAGGAAACAGATAATATGACTAATTATTTAGATATTTTAAAAACAAATAATCAAGAACATTTATTAAATTATTTAAAAATGGCAAACGAAGAACAAAAAGAAGAATTAATTAAACAAATAGAAAAGATAAATTTTGATGAGTTAAATGACTTATATAAAATAAGCAAAAGAGATAACGAAAAAGCAATAGAAAGTAAGCTAATAGAACATGTTAAATTTGTAGATAAATACAAAATGAGTGAGGAAGAGTTTAATAAGTACAAAAAAGTAGGAGAAGATATTATTAGAAATGGAGAATATGCAGTAGTTACAATGGCAGGAGGTCAAGGAACAAGACTAGGACATAATGGACCAAAAGGAACATTTTTACTTGATGTAAAGCCAACCCCCAAATACTTATTTGAAATATTAGCAGATGGAATAAAAAGAGCAAATGAAAAATATGGTGTAACTTTAAATTGGTATATAATGACAAGCACTGAAAATGATGCAAAAACAGAAGAGTTTTTTAAAGGACACAATTATTTTGATTACCCAAAAGATAAAATAAAATTTTTTAAACAAGGAAATTTACCACTAGTTAGTGAAGAAGGCAAGCTTTTAGTAGATGAAAACTTTCATATAAAATATGCTGCTGATGGAAATGGTTGTATATATAAATCTATGAGATTAGATGGTATATTAGATGATATGCATAAAAAAGGCATTAAATGGATATTTATTGGTGCAGTAGATAATGCATTACTTAATATGGTGGATCCAATTCTACTTGGATTAACAGTATGTGATGGAAATCAAATAGGTTCAAAATCAGTAGTAAAGAGAAGTCCAGAAGAACCAGTTGGAGTATTTTGCAAAAAAGATGGAAAACCAGGTGTAATTGAATATACAGAGCTTCCAACAGAAATGGCTCATGAAGTGGATGAAGAAGGAGAATTATTATTTGGGGAATCACATATTATGTGCAATTTATACAGTATAGATGCTTTAGATAAAATAAGTAAAGAAAAATTACCTTATCATAGTGCTCATAAAAAAGCACCTTACATGGATGAAAAAGGTGAACTAATAAAGGTTACAAAACCAAATGCATATAAATATGAAGCATTTATATTTGATGGATTTGCTTATTTTGATAACATTTCTATCTTAAGAGGAAGAAGAAATGAAGATTTTGCACCAGTAAAAAATGCAGAAGGTGAAGATAGTCCTAAAACTGCAATAGAACTTTATAATAATTATTGGGAAAATAAATAATTGTAAAAAGCTAATATTAGAAAAAAATATTAGCTTTTAATAAAAATTATAAAAAAGGAGAAAATATATGGAAGATATTAAAATATCTAATTTATTTAATTTAGATGAAACTATAGCTAAAAAGTTATTTGAAAAATACGAATATCCTTGGGAGGTATTACCACATATAGAGGAATTTATACTAGAACTTGGTAAAACATTAGATAAAAATGAATATGAGCAAATAGGGGATAATGTGTGGATACATAAAACTGCAAAAGTATATAAATCAGCATATATAGGGGAAAATTGCATTATTTGTGAAGGAGCAGAAGTAAGACATTGTGCATTTATTAGAAAAAATGCAATTATAGGTAAAAATACAGTTGTAGGTAATTCAACAGAACTTAAAAATGTTATTTTATTTAATAATGTACAGGTACCACACTATAATTATGTAGGAGATTCAATACTTGGATATAAATCACATATGGGAGCAGGTTCAATTACTTCAAATGTTAAATCAGATAAGAAATTAGTTGTAATAAAAAATGGCATAGAAAAAATAGAAACAGGAATGAAAAAAGTTGGAGCAATGCTTGGAGATAATGTTGAAATTGGATGTGGAAGTGTATTAAACCCTGGTACTGTTATTGGCAGAAATACTAATGTTTATCCATTATCTTCAGTAAGAGGAGTAGTAAGCAAAAATAGCATTTATAAAAATCAAAATGAGATTATAGAAAAGCAAATTGATTAAAATACTTAAAAGCAAATAATAAAAATGATGAAAAATAGACACCTAAAATTAAAATATTTCCTTTACTTATATCCAAAAATGTGGTATAATAATATTGTGTTAGAAAGAGGGAATTATACCTATTAGATACAAAAAACGTTGGAAAGGAGCTGACTACAATTGTTTAATATAGGAGATAATATAGTATACCCAATGCACGGTGCAGGTACAATATCATCAATAGAGGAAAAAGAGATTTTAGGTGAAAAACAACAATATTATATAATTAAAATGCCGGGCGAAGTAATGGTTATGGTTCCAACAGCAAAAGCAGAAGCTATGGGCGTTAGGAATGTTATAGATGAAAATAGTGCAAATAAAGTACTACAAGTTTTAGAAAAAGATGAGACTGAAATGTCAAATAACTGGAATAAGCGTTACAGAGAAAATCTAGATAAAATGAAAACTGGTAATATATATGAAGTAGCAGATGTTGTTAGAAATTTAAGCTTTAAACAAAAAGAAAAAGGAACTTTATCAACAGGAGAAAAGAAAATGTTACTTAATGCAAAACAAATTCTTGTTAGTGAACTAGTTTTAGCAGAGCATTCTTCTAAGGAAGAAATTGAAAAGCTAATAGACAATAAAATTGATATGTCTTACAAAGAATTTAGAGTTCCTACAGAAGCAAAAATAGATTTACAACAAAATGCAGTAAATAAATTTATACCATTTAATGGAGCAGCAAATGCTTAGATTAGATATATAAAAAATATTTTAATATTAATAATATGTATACAACAAAGGTGGACTTAAAAATAGTCCACTAATATTTTGATTATATAAAAATATTATGTTAATAAAAATAAATTACACAAAATTAAAAATAAAATACAAAGAATAAAGTATTTACATAAAATGTATACTTTTGTATTTTTTAGAAGGATTTAGTGTCCATTTGTCGAATAATATTAGTATGAGTATAAAGAAGGATTGTTTAAAGTGAGATATAGTGATGAATTATTAGAAGAAATTAGAATCAGTAATGATATCGTAGATGTTGTATCACAATATGTTACCTTAAAAAGAAGTGGTAGAAACTATTTTGGTTTATGTCCATTTCACAATGAGAAGTCACCATCATTTTCAGTTTCTCCAGATAAGCAAATATTTCATTGCTTTGGTTGTGGTGTTGGTGGCAATGTTTTTCACTTCATACAAAAAATAGAGAACATTAGCTTTGTTGAAAGTGTGCAAATGCTTGCAGAAAGAGCAAATATAAAATTACCAACACTTTCTAATTATGAAGATGAAAAAGTAGCTAAGCTTAAAGCTAAGGTTTATGATGTAAATCAATTCACTGCTGAATTTTATCATAAAAATTTATATAAACCAGAGTCAAAACAAGGACAAGAATACATAAAAAAACGTAAATTGGATAATAATACACTAAAATCGTTTATGATAGGTTATTCTGGAAAATTTGATGAATTATATAGAGCTTTAAGAAAAGAAGGTTTTCAAGATGAAGAAATTTTAGCTTCGGGCTTAGTTAATAAATCTAGAGAAGGTATGTACATTGACAGATATCGAAATAGAGTAATGTTTCCAATACAAGATGTTAGAAATAGAGTAATAGCTTTTGGTGGAAGGGTTTTAGATGATAGTAAACCTAAGTACATAAATTCACCAGAAAATATTGTATATAGCAAGGGACGTAATTTATTTGGACTAAATGTTGCTAAAAAATTTAACCCAGGTGTTATGAAAAGATTACTTATTGTTGAAGGATATATGGATGCAATATCTTTATTTCAAAGAGGTATTACAAATGTTGTTGCTTCTCTTGGAACAGCACTTACAGATGCACAAGGTAGGCTTTTAAGAAAATCTACAGAACAAGTAATTTTAGGTTATGATGCTGATGGTGCAGGACAAGCAGCCATTGTAAGAGGTATGGAAATACTTCAAAGTATGGGTTGTGATATAAGAGTACTTCAAATAAGTGGTGCTAAAGATCCGGATGAGTATGTCATAAAATATGGCCCAGATAGATTTAGAAAGTGTATGGATGATGCAATATCAGTTGTAGAATATAAAGTAAAGAATCTAAAAAAAGAGCTAAATCTAGATAATGTAAGTGATAAAATTAAATTCTTAAATGCAATAGCCAAAATTTTATCAGAAGTAAACAACAGTATGGAAAGAGAAGTTTATGTAGATAAAATTGCAAATACATATAATATTTCAAAAGAAGCTATTTATTCAGAAATAAATAAAAAGTTATATTCAGCAAAAGGAACAAGTCCTAAAATATTAGAAGCAAAACCAACTATAGTTAGACCAAAGCAAGAAGAAAAAGTTGATGAACAAACATCTAGAAGAGAACAAATGGTAATATATCTTTTAATCAATTATCCAAAAGAATCATTAGATAGAATAAAACAAATAGTTAGCATAGAAAACATTAAATCTGAGAAAAATAAAAATATAATCCAAACTTTATATGATAAACTATCTCCAAATGATAGTTCAGATATTGTGCTTAACTGGTTTGAGGATAATGATATCATTAATTATGTTAGTGGTATTTTAGCATATGATTTTGAAATTACAGATGTAGAAAAAGGTATTGAAGACATAGAAAAAGCTTACAAAAAAGAAAACTTAACTTCTAGAAGAAATGAAATAATAAATAAACTAAATGATAGTACTATTTCAAAAGATGAAGCCACTACTTTAGGCAAAGAATTAAATGACATTATAATAAGTTTGGCAAAAATAAAATAAATGAAAATTTATTTTTTTAGAAAGGAAAGAAATTTATTATGGCTAATGAATTAGAAAATAATGGAGTAAAAAAAGAAAAAAAGAAAGATGTAAAAACAGCAATAAATCTAATAGATAGTGCTAGAATAGCCCATAAAGAAAAGCAAGAAGAGCAAAAAGAACAAAATAAAGGAAATGAAAAATCAAAAAATGTAAAAAGCAAAGAAGATATTAAAAAAATAATTGACGATTTAAAATCAAAAGGAAAAATTACTTATGGAGAACTTGCTTCTAAAATAGGTGATGCTAATGCAGATCAGATAGATGAAATTTTTAATGCACTTGAAAATAGTGGAATAGATGTTCTAAAAGATGACATAGAAGATATTGAACCAGATGCTGAAGACTTAGAAGAAGTAGAAGACATTGATGTTAATGACATAGATGTAGATAATTTTGAAGGCATTAGTATAGACGACCCAGTTAGAATGTATTTACGTGAAATAGGTAAAATACCACTTTTAACTTATGACCAAGAACTTGATTTAGCTAAAAAAGTTTTAGCTGGAGATGAAGCTGCTAAACAAAAATTAGCTGAATCTAATTTAAGATTAGTTGTAAGTATTGCTAAAAAGTATGTTGGAAGAGGAATGCTATTTTTAGATCTTATTCAAGAAGGTAATATGGGTCTAATTAAGGCTGTTGAAAAATTTGATTATACTAAAGGATATAAATTCAGTACTTATGCAACATGGTGGATAAGACAAGCTATTACAAGAGCAATTGCTGACCAAGCAAGAACAATAAGAATACCAGTTCATATGGTTGAAACAATTAATAGACTTATAAGAACATCAAGACAATTATTACAACAAAATGGTAGAGAACCTACACCAGAAGAAATAGCTAAGGAAATGGATGTATCTGTACAAAGAGTATTAGAAATTCAAAAAATAGCACAAGACCCTGTATCACTTGAAACTCCAATTGGTGAAGAAGATGATAGCCATTTAGGAGACTTTATACAAGATGAAGATTCTCCATCACCACAAGATGCAGCTTCATATACAATGCTTAGGGAACAACTTGACGAAGTAATGTCAACTCTTACTCCAAGAGAAGCAAAAGTATTAAGATTAAGATTTGGCTTAGATGATGGTAAAGCAAGAACTCTTGAAGAAGTTGGTAAAGAATTTCAAGTAACTCGTGAAAGAATTAGACAAATAGAAGCGAAAGCTTTAAGAAAGCTAAGACATCCAAGTAGAAGTAAAAAATTAAAAGAATATATGTAAAAAAGTAGCACAGAAATTTTTCTGTGCTATTATTATTGATACATATTAAAAATTATGATATATTAAAAAATATAGAAATTGAAGTAATAAAAGGGAGATAAAAGTGAAAAAAGTATTTGCAGTAATAGGAATAATATTTTTAAGTATAATAATACTCCTAAATATATGTTTTACAGCTTTTTTAGATGCTTCAGAACATATAACAATAAATAATAACAATATTATATATGTATTAGGATTAATTTTAGTTGGAATATTAATATATTTTCTTACAAATTTTATAAATAAACGATTATATAAAGACGATAAAAGAAAGAAAATAAGAAAATGGCTATTTATAGCTGTTATTGGAATTTATATAATTGCAGATATATTATGGACAATCTTCATAAGGCCACCTATAGTTGGAGACCAAGTTCATGTAGCTTGTATGGGACAGCTTTTTGCAAGAGGATATGATGAAGAAATACTTAATAGTATGACTTATGCAAATATACCTTTAAAAGATTATATGCAAGCATATAATCAGCAGATACCACAAGCATTTATATATGGACTTTTCTTTAAACTAATACATTTTGATGGAATTGGAGTATTAAGAGTACTAAACGTATTTGCAGTAATTGCTATTATTGCAGCTATTTATAAAATAGGAAATATGCTTTCAAAAAAATACAAAGTAAATAAAGTATTACTTTTAACTTTAATGCTTACATTTTTATCTTTGCCAATGCTATCTACTTTTGTATATGGAGATTTACCAAGCCTTGCTTTTTCTCTTTTTTGCGTATACTATATGATGAAATATGTTGAATTAAAAAAATTAAAGTTTGCTCTTATTTCATCTATATTTTCAATGCTAGGCTTTATGATGAGAATGAATAGTTTAATATTTATAATAGCTACAGTAATATATTTATTATTTAATTTATTTAATAAAATTACAACAAAAACTGCTAAAGAAAATATAATTAACTTTTTAGTTATAATCGCATATGTTATTATTTCAATAATACCATCAAAAATAGTAGATAATTATTACATAAATAAATATGATTTAGATAAAAGTAAAACATATCCAAGTATAAGTTATTTTTTGTTAGCTATGGAAGAAGCTCCAAGAGGAAATGGCTGGTATAATGAAAGTATTGGAGAACCAGCTTTAAAAGACCCAGAGGGAATAAAAGATGAATATGCAGATAGAATAAAAGAAAGATTAGAATATTTTTCACAGAACTTAGGATATACCTTTAATTTTTATACAAAGAAGCTCGCTTCTATGTGGTCAGAAAACACTTATGCTGCTATATGGTATAATACAACTAAAGAAAATGATCCATTAGAAAATTTAATAGCACCTCTAACATTTTACCAAAAGGTACTATTAATACTATCTTGTATATGTACAATAATTGTATTAATACAAAATAGAAAAAATCTTACACCAGAACTTATATATCTACTACTAATATTTATGGGAGGATTTGCATTCCATATTTTATGGGAAGCAAAATCTAGGTATATAATTCCATATATTGTAGTGCTTATACCAATTGCAAGTATTAAGATTAATAAAGTGATAAGAAATAAAAAAGAAAATTAAAAATAA
>CAWVEX010000004.1:0-11336 GCA_963928415.1 Bacillota bacterium
ACTTGAAAAAAATCAAATTTAGGAATGTACAAAATTGTACATTTTCAAATTTGATAAATTGTACATTTTGATATTGACATTAACAATTGACTCATTTCATCTATTCCATTTTCACTCCATACTTTTGCGTCTGTGCTCATTCTTTCTGATAATGTATGATGTACTTGCCCTTCTTGGCAACAACCTGTTATTTTATCCTTGTATTTGTCGTAGGCTTCTATTCCGTCCCATTGATTCATTAAATATGTTTTGGTGTCTTTTATTTTCTTTAATCTTTTTTCCAATCCTTTTATGTCTCTTCCTAACTCTTTATCTTCTTTTATTTCTTTTTCTACTTTTCTTATTGCTTCATTCATTATATTTTCTGTACTTATTGGATCAAATTGTTCTATTGCTTCTTTTAATTTCACTTTCAAATATCCGTCATAATTTAAATGGTTTATATACTTTTCTAAATGAAATTTATCTAATACAAATACTGATTTATCTATCCATTCTGTTCCTGCTTTTATATATGATGCTCCATCTCCCATAACAAATATTTTTTCTATTTCATCTTTTTTATATGTACAATCTATGTAATATGCTACATCTTCCCACATCTCCTGTGTGTCTTTGTATAACCCTGAAAATGTAAATTTATCTACTAATTCTTTTCTTACTTGTTTTACTTCTGGTATTCTTTCTGGTTTAGTTAATGTTCTTTTTTTTGTATATATTGTTACTATTTTTGATATTGTGCATCCTTTTTTATTTCTTTGCTTTACGTGGTCTTCATCTACTTGAATAAATATATTTTTTGCTTTTATTTTTTCTTCTTCTTTTCGTTCCTTGATTTCCATTTTCCATTCATTTTTTCGTACATTTCGCATTACTGTTGTCGCACTTATCTCCATTTCTGGTACTACTAATTTTCCTGATTTATTATATGATTGCTCACTTGCTTTTTGTATAATCTCTGACTTTACTCTTTTATCTATTCTTTCGCCTTTTTCTAATCCTAAAATTCTGTCTGTTAAGCATACATTTTCTCCTGTTTCATTATCTTTGTAGTATCTTCTTTCAAATTTTACTTTTCCGTTTTTAGTAATTAAGCTTTTTTCTGCAAACCTTATTGACTCATATTGATTCTTTCTTTTTGAATCTTCAAATACTAAATTTTCTATTTGTGCTACAATTTCAGCCAAAAGTTCTTTTCCTAAAACATCTGTAAATTCTTTTATTGCTCCTGTTAAAGAACTTATATCTTCTCCATTTAATACTTTTTTTACACCTTCTTTTAAAATCTTATTGTTCTTTTCACAAATCTTTTGTATAATTAAATACATAAGAGATACCTCCTTGAATATTAATTTTTTTCGATAAAAATATTCTACCAAAAAGGTATCTCTTATTCAATTTATTTCTTAATTTTTCCCTACTAAAAGTTTATACTAACTTATTCTCTACATCCTGTTTTTGAAATTCTAGTGTTTGTATGTTTATAAAAGTCTTCATAATTTTCATAAATAAATCTTTAATAAAAAACTGCAAACTTTTTGAAATCCGTATATAATATAAAAATTGGAGCAAACGTCGTAGTTATTTACAACTTTTTCTCTTTTAACAATCAATTTATTAAAGCATTTCATAATTTTTACAAATTGCAAAAATCTTATAAAAAATAAACAATAAGTAAAGTATTTATTTTAGTGATTTTTAGAGGAACAGATATATATTGGCTCTTTACTTATTATGTAAATCATGTTATAATATACATATATAGTATTTTAATAGTCTTTATTCAAACAATTTAGGAGGTTTATTATGGAACTCAATTCTCAACAAGTATATTGGTTTTATGAAAATGGACGGTATACTTTAGGAAAACTTTCAGCTGGATACCCATGTACCATTTTTGAAAAGCAATTGCCCAGCTTTTCAAAATCTGATGAAGAAGACCTGCAAACTCTACAAGCTAATTATCAAGTTGATGAAGATGGTACTTTAACTATTTTCAATCCTGATGTTGTAGAATGGGAAGAAATCACTGCTCCAATTCTCAAAAAAAGTGGTTTTCATATAATTGGTGAATTTGGAATGCATACTGGCAAAATTCCTTCTGATAGAATGCTAAAAGCTGCAGACGATTATTACCAAAAGTTAGGAAAACAAATTTATGAAATCAATCTGTCTTTGGAGAAAGAGGAATTAAAAAGTGTTTTTAAACGCACATCAGCTGATGGCATCTGTATCTGGTGGAAGCAAGAAGACTGGACTTATTTACGTCCATCAAATCTGGATGATGATTACATCTTTATTGATTTTTCCCTTCCTTTATATTATGACGTTTGGTCTGTTCGAGGACTTATTATATTAAAGTCCGCAATACAAGGAAAAAGCGTCATTACCTTAAAAGTTCCTAAATGCTTTATTGGGCAAGTTATTGGAAAAGGAGGATGCAACGTAAAAAAAATTGCAAAAGAACTTGGAGTTCGTTACATTAATGTAGAACCTAACACAGAAGATAGACTATGACCTTGCTTATAAGCAAGAACGGTCCCAGTAGTAGCATTCAAACTTGATGCTTCTACTGGGATCTATATTTTTACCATCAAAAGAACCTCTTTGAACTTTACTCGAAACATGGAACTTTAACTCTGTCATAAGTCCTAACCCCCTATGAGTTTTGACATGCTATCAAAACTCGGGGGCTCTGTGAGGCAATAAAACCACCTATTGTCACTTTCTTTATTACTAATTGTAAAAGCAAAACATGTCACTTTAATTTGTAAAAAAAATCAACCAGTTTTATTTTCTGATTGATTTTGTATCAATACTGTTTGATGGCGTTCGAACAGATTCGTCGTTGGAGCCTACAACGGGAATCGAACCCGTGACCTCAGCCTTACCAAGGCTGCACTCTACCTACTGAGCTATATAGGCATATATATTCTAAACTGCTTATATTAGCAGTTTAGTTTTTTATTTATTATTTCTATTATTCAATTTAAGAAATCATTTCATTTCCTAAGTTTTTAATTGTTTTCTTTCTAATTCTTTGTATTGCATTATCTATAGACTTTACTGGAGATTTTAATTCTTCTGCAATTTGCAAATATGATTGTCCTTCTATAAACTTAGCAAGTACTTGCTTTTCAAAATCGCTTAATGATTCTGAAATAGTTTTTTCTATTATTTTATAATATTCATTTTTAGTAACTGTATCTAAAGGATCCTCTACTGGATTTGCATCTAACACCTCTATAAGCTGACCTTCTTCATCCCCATCTTCATTTTCATAATTAGATGAATTTAAAGACAAATATGAATTAAGTGGCATATGTTTTTGTCTATTAGATCCCTTAATTGCAGTAATAACCTGTCTTTCAATACAAAGATTTGCAAATGTTTTAAATGAATTCTGCTTTTCTATGTCAAAATCTCTAATAGCCTTATAAAGACCAATAAGACCCTCTTGAACTATATCTTCTTTTTCAGCTCCATTTAAGTAATATTTACTTACTTTCATATTCACAACATCTTTGTACTTGTTAATTAAGAAATCCAAAGCAGCTTTATTTTGTGCTTTTGCTTTTTTAACAATTTCTTCATCAGTCATGTCTTCGAATATTTCTTTTGAAAAGAAAACGTTGCCATTTGTCATTATAAATGTATACCTCCAATGTTTTACCTCTGTATTATATTGATAAAAAGGCTTAATGTCAATAATTTTCACAATAGTTTTAAAATTTTTTTATTTATATTGTAACGCAAAACCACTTTTGAGGAAATCCCCAAAAGTGGTTTGCAAATAATAAGTAGTTTGTTTGAGTTTTATTGAATAATCATTGTTCCTAAAAAGTTACTTAGCAGCTTTTTGAGTTACATCGTTAAGCTTGCTTGCTTCTTCTGTTTTGGAAACATCCGAGTCATCAGTATCTTCGTCTTCTTTTCTTAGTGCTCCAAGACCAGCACCAACGGCTTTAGAAAGATCCTTTACTTCTTCTGTAACCGGTCTACCATTCAGTGCCTGGTTTTCAGTATTAAGGACTTTCATAAGAGCCGGGAATTGAGAGAGTGTGTCAATCAACACATTACCAGTGCTTGAGCCATTCGTTCCAGGAATGCTTCCTCCACCAATGTTGATGAACTCAGCATTTTGTCCGACATTAGCCATAATCTCTGCCTGTGCAGTTGCGATCCTAATCTGAGCATCAGTTTGAATTTTTAGCTTTTCAATTTCGAAGTTGACTCTTTCATTCGAAGCACGGGCCTCAGCAAGTTTCCTTTCGCCTTCAGCTCTGGCTAGAAGTTTTGCTTTTTCACCTTCTGCTTCTGCGAGCATATCTTGCTTTTTGCCTTCAGCAATCGCCAAAAGTCTAGCTTTTTCTGCATCAGCAGCAGCTTGACCTTCTGCACGAGTCTTAGCAGCTTCTGCTTCAGCTGCCTTTACAACAGCTTCTGCATCACTAGCAGCCACCTTAGCTCTAGCCTCAGCCTTGGTAGTATCTACATCAGCTTCACCTTGTGCTTTCTTGCGAGCAGCATCAGCTTCACGCTCAGCGACCTGAATCTTTGCGTCAGCAGCAATAGCTTGAACATTAGCTTCTGCCTCCGCTTTGACTTTCATAGTTGCTTTTTCAGCCTCAGCTCTAGTAATCATAACTTCGCGCTCTTTTTGAGCAGCAAGGTTTGCCTGTTCCTGACGGGTAATTTCAACTGCGCCTCTTTGAACTTCAACATCTTTTTGGCGAATCGTACTTTGAAGTTCTTCAGCAACGTTGGCATTTGCATTGGCAGTGTCTGTCTCAATTTTATTCTGAGCAATTTTAACATCAGTTTCTTTTCGTTTTTCCGCCTCTTTTTGCTCAGCATTCATCGAGGCAATTGCAGACTCTTGCTTAGCTTGTGCTTCAGCAACTTCAGCTTCCTTCGTAGCTTCTGCCTTCTTTTGGCGGGTAATTTTGTCAACCTCAGCTGTTTTGATTTCAGCCGCCTGCCGTTTTTCAGCTGCATCAATGGCAGCAATGTTATTAAAATAATTATTTCGGTCAGTAACGTCCTGAATATTCAGCGATACAAGCTCCAAGCCCATGTTTTCAAATTCATCTGCAACACCTGCTTGAATTTGCTTCTTGAATTTTTCTTTGTCACGCAAAATCTCCTCAGGAGTCATAGACGCAACCACATCTCTAACCGTGCCCATAAGAGTTAATTTGACATCATCAATAATGCCTTCTTTTCCTCTTTCTTTGAATGAAGTAATAGCTATACGCAATTTTTCTTCATCAGTAATTGTGGGTCTAATTTGCGCAGTCCAATCGCAAATGATTGGAACAGCAGTAGATGTTTTGATTTCGTCCTCATCAGCTCTAACGGTCAGCATGCACAAGTCAAAATCACTTGCTTTCCGAAAGATTGGAATGACAAAAGCTCCTCCTGAAACCTTGATAATAGGCTTTTTGCCACCAGTGATGATAAGAGCCTTATCAACATCAACCACCCTATAAATAGATTTGAGGAAAAGGATAATCACCGCCAAAACGCCAACGGCTATAACCACAGGAATAACAATGTTTAAAATATTACTCATAGCAGTTTCTCCTATTCTAATTTTCTCTACAAACTACTTACTATTATTACTTTGTTTACACCTCCTACATAATTATACGATTGAAGTTATCAACAAAACTCAGTTTATATTATACCATGTTTTTCTTCACATTACAAGTATTCTGTAAACCTATCACTATATTGCATAGTTTTGAATTCATTAAAACCATTCTTTTAAATTACTCAAAATCATTTTACCTGCAGTTTATTGTAATTTCTCAGCTTTTGTGCTATTATTTGTAGGTATCAATTATTGAAAGGACTGATTACATGGCATTCGACGGAATAGTTTTAAAAAAAGTTGTAGATGAATTACAAGTTTTAAAAAATGGTAAAGTTAATAGAATATATGAGCCAAATAAAAATGAGCTTTTAATAAGTATCTATGCAAATGGCAGTACTTACGCTCTAAATATAGATATAAGTGCAAACAATTACAGGTTAAATTTAACAACAAACGAAAAGCCTAATCCTTTTGTTGCGCCTAATTTTTGTATGCTTCTAAGAAAATATTTAATAAACTCAAGAATTAACAAAATTTATACAAATGGCTTAGAAAGAATTTGCTTTATTGAATTTGAATGTTTTAATGAAATGAATGATAAAATTTATAGAACTTTAGCCATTGAGCTTATGGGAAAATACAGTAATGTCATTCTTGTTAATTCTGAAAATACTATAATTGATGCTTTAAAAAGATTCGACAGTGAATCTGAAATAATAAATACATCAAAAACTCCTAATGCAAAAGACATAACAAATACTAATTCATCGAATATTAGAAGAGACATTATGCCTGGTCGTAAATATGTTTTTCCTAACTCAGATAAGCAAGACTTTTTAAGTTTTGCTGAAAAATATTTTGTGGATTATTGTATGAAATCAGATTATCATACTTTAGACGCTTTACTTTCCTCTTCATTTACTGGAATAAGCAAATTATTCATTCAAAGCTGTTTAGAAGAGCTAAAAATATCTAATACTGTTTCTGAAAATAGTTTAAAAGAAATTTACAAATATATAAAAGATATTTTAAATGGAAATGGCATTTGCAAAAATTATAAAAATAATTATACTATTTTTAAAGACAATGCAGAAAATAATACTCATATAAATTCAAAAGCCGAAATGAGTTTAAGTAATTCAAGCGACAATAATATTAATATAGATAATGACGCAAATGCTAACCTACAAATAAACTTCTTTTTAGATGATTTTTATTTTAATAAAGCTCAAGAAGATATTTTCAAAAATTATAGAAATAATCTTCTTAAAATAATTAACGGAACTCTAGATAAGCTTACAAGAAAACTAGATAATATCAATTCAAAAATAGAAGCATGTCAAAACATGGAGAAATACAAGGTTTATGGAGAATTGCTTATTGCAAATATTTATAGAATTGATACATTAAAAACATCAGATGACTTTGTGGAATTAGAAAACTACTATGATAATAATAATTTAATTAAAATTCCTATAAATAATGAACTTTCTACATCTCAAAATGCCGAAAATTACTTTAAAAAATATAATAAGCAAAAGAATACTTTAGAGATAGTAAATGCTCAAAAAAAGGATTCTGAGAAAGAATTAGACTATTTGGGAAGCTTAATATATGAATTAGATAATGCGAAAGATTTAGATTCAGTAAATGAAATATATAATGAAATTTCTGAAAATATATTATTTAATGATAATACTTCTTTAAAATCTAATTCAAAGAATCTAAATAAAGGGGCAAAAAAAGAAACATCAAGTATAAATAATTATATGAGAATGAATATAGATGGCTATACAGTTTTAATTGGTAAAAATAATAGACAAAATGATTATCTAACTATGAAAGTTGCAAATGATAATGATTACTGGTTTCATACTAAAGATATTCATGGTAGCCATGTCATTTTACGCTGTAATGGTGATATGCCTAAAATGGATACTATAATAAAATGTGCAAAAATTGCAGCATATTATAGCAAAGCTAAATTTTCTTCTAATGTACCTGTTGATTATACATTAGTTAAATATGTAAAAAAGCCAAATGGAGCTGTTCCAGGATACGTTATTTATACAAATCAAAAAACAGTTAATGTAGAACCAAGTTCAGGAATCGGTATGTAATTTTAAATCTTTAACGGACCTTTTTGTAAAATATTAAAAATTTTTCCATCTAAAACGGACTTTTTCAAAAAATATTTTACAAAAAGGTCCGTCCCAGATGGAAAATATTTATGCTTCTGGTGGATGCAAAAAATTATTTATATCTTCATCGGTTCTTAATTCATCTGTTAAAAACATTTCTGCTCTTTTATCTTGTTTTATTGCAGCCATACCTATTTCTTTATCTCCTCTTAATCTTTTGCTCGCATATTTTAAAATTAATCCTTTATTTGTAACTGCAGCTAAAACTACATCTTTATCATCTCTTAATTCTTTACTTGCATAATAAAGAAGCTGTCCATCTTGCGAAACTGCTTTTAATACCAAGTCTTTATCTTCAAATAATTTACTAGATGCATAAGCTAATACCCAGCTTGCCTTATCTTTTAAAGCTTGAAGCATAAATTCTTTATTATCTGCATTTGCTTCTGCATCTTCTATTTGATATTCTTTTTCTTCCTCTTCTTCTTCCATTTTATTCTCCTATCCATTATCTTGCTTATATTCTAATTCCTCCATATAAGGAAACATTTGCTTGATTGCTTTAGTTGTAATCATTGCCTTTACCTGTACTGGATTTTTGCTCATTTGCTCTACTAATTCTTGCATATAGCAATTATCCCTAACTTTGTAGACCATATATCTATTTCTTACATAGTTAAATAAAATTTTATATCCATCATCTAAATCTTTAGAGAATCTTTTAAATGTATATTTGCCATCCATATAAAAATTTTATCTCCTTTTTTATTTTATCATATTTTCAAATTCTTCTTCACTAATAACTGTTACTCCTAGTTTTTGTGCTTTATCTAGTTTGCTCCCTGCATCTTCTCCCGCAAGCACATAATCTGTTTTCTTAGATACACTAGAAGATGTCTTTCCTCCCATTTTTTCTATTATATCGCTTGCTTCTCCTCTAGAATATTTAGAAAGTGAACCTGTAAGTACAAATGTTTTTCCTTCAAATCTATTATCTGTTTGCTCTTCTTGATGTTTAGTATTAACTCCAGCTTTTACTAATCTATTTACTAAGTCAATAGTTTGGTCTTCTCTAAAGAAAGTATAAATGCTTTCTGCTATAACTTCTCCAATATCATCTTTTGAAGTTAAATCCTCTAATGTAGCATTCATTAAATTTTCTAAACTGCCATATTTTTTAGCAAGAACTTTAGCTAGTTTTTTGCCAACATGTCTAATTCCAAATGCAGAAATTAAATTTTCTAAATCCCTACTTTTACTTTCATTTATTGCATTTATTAAATTTTCTGCAAACTTTTTACCATTTTTCTTAAGGGATGCTACATCTTCTATAGTTAAGGTATATATATCTGCTATATCTTTAATAAGTTTATTATCTAATAATTGCTCTACAATTTTATATCCAAGACCCGCTATATCCATTCCATCATTTGAAGCAAAATGCACTATATTTCTTAGAGCCTTAGCACTACACTCTATACCTGTACATCTAACTGCCGCTTCTCCAGGCTCTCTTACAGCAGGTGCTCCACAAACAGGACATACTTTTGGCATCTCAAAATCCTTTTCTTCACCTGTTCTTTTATCTTTTAATACATCAACTACTTCTGGAATTACATCACCTTGTTTTTGTATTACTACAATGTCTCCTATTTTTAGTCCTTTTTCTTTTATAAAGTCTTCATTATGCAATGTTGTTTTAGAAATAGTAGATCCTGCTACCTTTACAGGCTCTAATATAGCCATAGGAGTAATTACACCAGTTCTTCCAACTTGGCATACTATGTCTTTTAATACTGTTTCTTTTTTCTCAGGTGGATATTTGTATGCAATAGCCCATTTAGGAACTTTAAATGTAGTACCTATTTCTTCTCTAAATTTTAAATTATCTACTTTAACAACTGCTCCATCTATTCCAAATGTTAATTCTTCTCTTCTATCTCCAATTTCCTTTATTGCTTTTACTGCTTCATCAATATTCTTGCATAATTTTCTAAATGGTACAACATTAAATCCTAAGTTTGCTAAAAAGTTTAGCTCTTCCCAATGAGAATTAAAAGTAGTTCCATCAAATTTTTGTACATTAAATATATAAATATCTAATGGTCTTTCCGCTGTAATTTTACTATTTAATTGTCTTAAAGAACCCGCTGCTGCATTTCTTGCATTTGCGAAAAGAGATTGTCCTAATACTTCTCTTTCTTCATTTAAAGCTTCAAATTCTTTTTTACCAATAAATACTTCTCCTCTTACAGTAATATCTAGTGGCTCTTTTAGTTTATGAGGAATTGATTTTATTGTTTTTACATTTGGAGTTACATCTTCACCAACTAAACCGTCTCCTCTTGTTGCACCTTGTACTAAAATTCCTTTTTCATATTTTAAAGCACAAGATAAACCATCTATCTTTGTTTCAACACAATAGTTAGTTTGTTCATTAAATTCTTTTTCCTTTTCTTTGATTCTTTTATCAAAATCATATAATTCTTCAAGAGAAAAGATATCTTGCAAACTTTGAAGAGGAACTTCATGAGTTACTTTAGCAAAGTCTTCTTTTACATGTCCTCCTACTTTTTGTGTTGGAGAATCTGGCGTTATAAGTTCTGGATTTTCTTTTTCTAGGCGTTTTAATTCATTCATAAGCATATCATATTCATAATCAGATATTTCAGGCTTATCTTCATCATAATATTTTTTTGAATGATAATTTATCGTTTTTCGTAATTCTTCTATTCTTTCTTTAGCTTCCATTTTCTTTATTTAGATGCATAATTTTGCATCTTTCTCCTTTTTTATAAAATTTATATTTATTTGTATTTAATTTATATTTTAATGGCTAAATATAATATTTAGCCATTAATTCTAATTTTTAAACTTTTTCATTTTAAATTTTATGCCCTTACTTTTTCTTTACATCTTTAAATAAGTCTTTTCCACCTTTTAAATAATCATATCCTGAGAATATTGTAGCTATAACAGATATTATCATTAAAATTGTAGTTACTAAGTTTAATACAAATGGAATAATATTTAATTGTTTTGTAAATATAGCTCCAAATCCATTAATATCTACAAATGATAATATTATGGCTATCATTTGAGTAACAGTTTTAAGTTTTCCCCATACACTTGCTGCTATTACTTTTCCGTTTTGCTCTACTGCAATTAGTCTATATCCTGAAACTGCAAATTCTCTAGTTATGATTATAATTGGAATCCAAGCAGGTAGTCTATTTTCTCCAACTAATATAAGCATTGCTGAAACTACTAATATTTTATCTGCAATAGGATCTAAAAACTTTCCAAAGTTAGTGATTTCATTATTCTTTCTAGCTAGGTAACCATCTAATTTATCTGTAATAGATGCTATTATAAATATTATGTCCATTATTATAAAGTTTAGTGGTACCCCCAAAATGTCTACTGGTATATTAATTAAAGAAAATATAACCATTATAGGTACTAAAATTATTCTAAATATAGTTAATTTGTTAGGTGTATTCATAACTAATACATTCCTTTCATAGTTGCTATTATTAATTATATATTTTTTATTAAATAGAAGTAAATAATTTATATTTATATTTATATTTATA
>CAWVEX010000005.1:0-18432 GCA_963928415.1 Bacillota bacterium
CTATGAGCCTTGAGGCTCTGCTTGTAACATAGCCTTTTAGGCGTTATGAGTAAAAAGCCCCCGGCTAAGCCGGGGGATAATTACTATTATTTATTATTATCTGTATTACCTTCAGGTAAAGCATCTGGAAGTTGTAATACTACTTTTATTTTTAATGCATACTTAATTGTTCTAACTAACTTGCTATTTTTAATTTTGTTCCATAATGAAGATTTAGCTTTTTTAGGTATTTTTTCTTGCATTTGAGTTTGATTATGTATAGTAGATGTTTGTATTTGTGGCTCTACAACTTTATTTAATTGTTGAATAGGTTGTACATTTTGCTTCATTACACTATCGCTAATAACAGTGTTTGATTGAATTGGTTGAACTGGCTCAGCTACTTTTTGTGTAACTGGTTTTACTACTTTATTTTCAGCTTCTAGTTTAACCATTTCTTCTACTTTTTGTACATCTTCTACTGGTGTTGGAATTAATTTAAGAGCATCTGCTATTTCTATTCCTATATAGCTTAAAGCCTTTGACCTATCTTCTACTCTTTCCATATCTATTTCAATATGTAAGTTTGACTCTAAGTTTGCTATTCTTGCATTAACTAATTTTAAAGATTCTTGATAATTTTCTGATGAATCTCCTTTAGCCCTACCTAAAACATTTAAAGCCTCTATAATATCTTCAGGAAATTGTTTTTCAATTGCTTGTACACTCTTTTTCCATTCTGGATCTTTAGATTCAACTATAGCTGTAGTTTGTTTTAAGATAGCTGCTAATTTTATATTCTTTTCTCTATGTTTAATTAATTCTTCAATTTGCTTTGTATTTTCTTCAAATTGGTTAGTTGCATACTCTACTAATCCATAAGCTGCATCATATACACTCTTAGGAAAATTCTTCTTTTTAGGGTACTCAACTAAATAGGTCTTAATTGACTCAACTAAATCCTTAAAATAAGAGCTATCATCTAATTCCACTATTTGCTTTTTACTATTAGGATTTATAAGTCTTTGAACCTTTTCTATGTTTGATAAAATTTTTTCTTCCGTGATTACCATTCTCACGTTTACTATCCCACGTCTAGGCATTGTAAACTGTACCTCCTTTGTTTAGCTATTATGTTAATTGGTATGTTTTATTCCAATAATATTTTAGTACAATATCTTGATAAAAGTCAAGACCATTTTTCTAAAAATTTGTACAAATTATATTTTTAAAATATATAATTTGCACAAATTTATTTACATTCACCAAATGCCGAAAGTGTTTTATTTTTTATCTTTTTGCAATTCTTTATATCTCTTGATTTTCATTGTAGAAGTTTTTTCAAATTCTCCTTCTTTAAGTTCAAGAGCTTTGACTGCCTTATATGATGTTAGTTTTTTATTAACTACTTTTATTTGTTCCCAAATAATTTTCTTTATTTCATCATCAGATATTTTACCATGTAATTCTTCTATCTTTTCTTTATCTGGAATTACTCTAGCAGTTATTATTAATTCTTTGTCATCTTTTCTTTTTGCTTCTTCACCTTCTGGTGATTTTCCATAAACCATAACTTCTTTTATTTCTGGTATTTTATCTAAAAGCATTTCGATTTCTTCTGGATAAATATTTTTACCATTTTGAGTTACTATAACATTCTTGCTTCTTCCTGTTATAAATATATATCCTTCATCATCAATATATCCAATATCTCCTGAATGGAAATATCCATCTGGTTCAATTGCTTCTTTAGTTGCTTCTTCATCTTCATAATAACCAAGCATTAAAGTTGGAGATTTTATCATTATTTCTCCTTCACCTTTTTCATTTGGATGGTCTACCTTTATTTGTGCTTGAACAACTGCTTTTCCAGCTGATCCACACATAGGTTTATATTCAGGTGTTAAAGCTGAAATAGGTGCTGTTTCTGTTAAACCATATCCTTGTAAGAATAATATTCCTATATTTTCAAGCCATTTACCAACTTTTTTATCTATCGGAGCTGCAGCAGAAACAATTATTCTTATATTTCCACCTAAATTATCATATATTTCCTTAAATACTTTTTTCTTAATATCTATTCCTACAGATTTTAAACCATTTGTAATATGTATCATAGAATTTACTATCTTTTCCTTGTGACTTTTTTTAATTGTTTCATTTATTTTCTTATATATACTTTCTACTAATAATGGAACTGTTAAAACAGCTGTTGGTTTTGATTCTTGTAAGTTTGGAACTATATATCTTAATCCTTCGCAAACAGCAATAGAAGCTCCATTTGCAATTGGTAATAAAAATCCTATTGTAGATTCATATGTATGATGAAGTGGAAGCACTGAGAAAAATCTATCTGTTGGATATAATTTTACATAAGCGCTAACTGCATTAATATTTTCTGCTAAATTTCTGTTGCAAAGCATTACACCTTTTGAATTTGATGTAGTTCCTGATGTAAATAGTAATACCTTAAATTCTTCGGGATCTATTTCTATATCCATATATGAATTATCTCCAGAGTTTACTATTCTTTTACCATTTTCAATTAAGTTCTTAATTCCTACATCTTTTCCGTCTAAATCTTTATCTGATTTCATCTCAATAAAGTATTCAACTTCTGGAATGTTTTCTTTTATTTTCTTAATTTCATCTTCCTTCTTTTTAGAATAAATTATAGCTGAAGCTCTTGATCTTCTTACTACATTTTCTAATTCATTTTGTGGAAGTTCTCTATCTACTGGTACTGCAATCCCTACGCCACAAAGCATAGCCATGTATGATATATACCAGTCATATTGTGTTTCACCAATTATTATTACTCTTTTATCTTTTAAATTAAGTAATTTAATCATTGCAGTTCCAAGTGCAATAACATCTTCACCAAAATCTTTATATGTAAAAGTTTTATATGGTTCTTTATGGTCTGGTTTTTCTAATATAAATGGTCTATTACTGTATTCTTTAATTGATCTAGTAAAAAATTCTTTTACTGTTTTATAATCTGTTCTTTCATAAGGTTCTGTTCTTTTTTGTTTTAAATTTTCATTTCTTATTTTTTCATAATCAATATCTACATTTGCTAAGTCTTCTACAGAATCCATTTTAATTTTTCCGAATTTTAATTTTGGCATTTTTAAATTAATATTCATTATTCTACTCCTTTTTATAACGTATATGGTATTTATTTTCCTAATATTATTACAAATTTTAAGGTTTAACTATTTTCAAGCTTTGTACATAACTTTTATCTAGGTCTTTAAATAATTCATCTACTTTTATTTCTTTTGTTTTCTTTTGTAATAAACTAGAACAAGCTAAGCCAAATATTTCTGATGTAATTATATCTGGATTATATGGTTTTAATTCTCCTTTTTCTATTCCTTCTTTTACAATACTTTTAACTATTTCTAAATATTCATTAAGATATTTTTTACAAGTATTACTTCTTGGACTATTGCCCCATATCTCGCTAAGTACAATTGTCATAAAGTTTTCATATTTTACTATTATCTTTATTTGAATTAAAACTATAGCTCTAATTTTATCTATGTACTTATCTTGCTTGTCTATTTTTATTTTAATACTATTTTTAAGTAAGTTCATACCTTCTTCAATTAAGAAATTAAAAATCTCTTCTTTACTTGAGAAATGATAATAAAGTGTTCCTTTAGCAACTCCCACTGCAGAAGTTATTTCTTCTATGCTTGTTCCATCATATCCTTTTTCTGCAAATAATTTCATTGAAGCTTCAAATATTTTTCTTTTGGTTCTATTCAATAAAATCTCACCTTACTTTCTTGATTTAGCATCTAGTGCATCTAGATTATCTAGAGCTTTTCCAGTTCCTATTGCCACACATGAAATAGCATCTTGTGCAATCATTACATTTATCCCTGTTGTTTCGTGAAGTAATTTATCTAATCCATATAATAGGCTTCCTCCACCTGTCATATATATACCTCTATCACTAATATCTGCTGTAAGTTCAGGTGGTGTTTTTTCCAAAACTCCTTTTACTGCATCTACTATTTGCATTGCAGGTTCTATTAAAGCTTCCATTATTTCAGAAGATTTTACTTTAATTGTAACTGGCAAACCACTAGTTAAGTTTCTACCTCTTGCTTCCATAGATATATCTTCTTTTCTTGGATAAACACAGCCAATTTGCATCTTTATTTCTTCTGCAGTTCTTTCTCCAATTAATACATTATATTTTTTCTTTACATATTTTATTATATTTTGGTCAAATTTATCTCCTGCTATTTTAAGTGATGTACTTATAACTGATCCACCAATAGATATTACTGCAATATCTGTAGTTCCACCACCAATATCTACTACCAAGTTGCCACAAGGTTTTGCAATATCTATTCCTGCACCAATTGCTGCTGCAACAGGTTCTTCAATTAAATATGCTTTTTTCGCACCAGCTTGCATTGCTACATCTATTACTGCTCTTTTTTCTACTTCTGTAATTTGTGATGGTACACAAATCATCATTCTAAAGCCTCCAAATGTATTTTTACTGCAGGCTTTATTTATAAAATATTTAAGCATTTTTGATGTTGCTGTAAAGCTAGATATTACACCATCTCTAAGTGGTCTAATTGCTTCTATATTACTAGGCGTTCTGCCTATCATTTTTCTTGCTTCTTTTCCTACCGCTAAAACTTCCTTTGTGTCTTTATTTATTGCTACGACTGATGGTTCTCTTAATACTATACCTTTTCCTTTTACACATGCTACAACTGTAGCTGTTCCTAAGTCTATACCTATGTCAAGTCCTGAGCCTATCATATTCATCTTCCTTTCAAAATTTTAGCAAATTCCTAATAATTATATTACATTTTTAGCAAAATAGCAAATTATTTTTAAAACTTATTTACATTTTTTGACTTCTTAGTCAAAAAAGTAATATAGCTTTTATTCTATATTACTTTTTCCAAATTTTATTAAATTTATTACATTTCTTTAAGATTTTCTTTTATTCTTTTCATAGCTTCAATTGTATTTTCTCTTGTTCCAAAAGCTGTAAGTCTAAAATATCCTTCTCCACTAGGTCCAAAACCTTCTCCAGGTGTTCCTACTACATTTGCTTTAGTAAGAAGCATATCAAAGAAATCCCATGACTTCATATTGTTTGGAGTTTTAAGCCATACATAAGGTGAATTAACTCCTCCATAGGCTTTTATTCCAATTTCTTTAAGTCCTTCTAATATAATTTTTGCATTTTCCTTGTAGTAATCAATATTCTCCTTTATTTCTTTTTGTCCCTCTTCAATGTAAATTGCCTCTGCTCCTCTTTGAGTTATATATGGAGTTCCATTAAATTTAGTACATTGCCTTCTATTCCATAATTTGTTTAATTCTATTTTATTTCCAGTTTCATCATATGCAAATACAGTTTTTGGAAGTACAACATATCCACATCTAACGCCTGTAAAACCTGCTGTTTTTGAATAACTCTTAAATTCAATAGCAACATCTTTAGCGCCTTCTATTTCATATATACTTTTTGGAATATTTTCCTCAGATATAAATGCACAGTATGCAGCATCAAATAAAATAATGCTTTTATTTTCTTTTGCATAATCAACCCAAACTTTAAGTTCTTCCTTTGTTAAAACTGTTCCTGTTGGATTATTAGGGAAACATAAATAGATTAAATCTGGTACTTCTTTAGGAAGTTCAGGTTTAAAATTATTCTCTTCATTCATAGGTAAATATATTATTTTATCATATTTACCATCTTTATATTTTCCTGTTCTACCAGACATTACATTTGTATCAACATATACTGGGTAAACTGGGTCTGTTACAGCTACTTTATTGTCTATTCCAAATATATCTACAATATTTCCACAATCACATTTAGCTCCATCAGATACAAATATTTCATCAGGAGAAATTTCTAAATCTTTATATTCATTTTCTACAATTGCATTTCTTAAAAAGTCATATCCTTGTTCTGGACCATATCCTCTAAATGTATCTTCCTTTCCCATCTCATCTGCTGCTTTTTTCATAGCTTCTATGCAAACTTTTGGAAGAGGTCTTGTTACATCTCCGATTCCTAATTTAATGACTTTTTTATCTGGGTTATTTTTTTGAAACTCTGCTACTTTTTTTGCCACTGTTGAAAAAAGATAGCTAGCTTCTATTTTTTCAAAATTTTCATTAACCTTTACCATATTTTATCCTTTCCATAATTTTTAATTAATTAAGTTATATAATTAATTAAAAATATATAATTTATTTAGAAGATTATATTTTTTAAATCTTAGATTCATCATATTCTCCTTCGAATACTATTTTAGCAGGTCCTGTCATATATACATGATTATCTTCTTTATTCCATTCAATCTCTAAATTTCCTCCAAGAAGTTTAACTGTAACTTTTCTTTCTGTATAGCCATTAAGAACACTTGCAACAACAGATGCACAAGCACCTGTACCACATGCTAAAGTTTCACCGGCTCCTCTTTCCCAAACTCTCATATTAATATTATTTTTATCTATTATCTCAATAAATTCGACATTTACTTTATTAGGAAAATGATTATCTACTTCTATAATTGGTCCATATTTTTCAATTTTTAATTTTTCCATATTGTTCATAAAATCTACTCCATGAGGATTTCCCATAGATACGCAAGTAAGTTCTTTTAAATCATTATCTATATTTATATTAACTTTATAAAATTTTATTCCATCTTTTGATTTATATACTTTTCCATCTCTTGCCGGAATTAATTTATAGTCTAGTATAGGTTCTCCCATATCTACTCTTACAGTTTTTACTTTTCCATCTTCTACATTAAGATTAAGTATTTTAATTCCTGCTAAAGTTTCAATTTTTAGAGTTGTTTTGTCTGTTAAACCTTTATCATAGACAAATTTTCCAACACATCTAATTCCATTTCCGCACATTTCAGCTTCTGATCCGTCACTATTAAACATTTGCATTCTAAAATCTGCTATTTTACTTTTCTTTATAAGTATTAGCCCATCTGAACCAACTCCAAAATGTCTATCACTTATAACATTTGCTAGTTCTGACGCTATTTTTACATCTTGCTTTGTGCAATCTATGTAAACATAGTCATTACCTAGCCCTTCCATTTTTGTAAATTTTATCATAAAATCACCTCATATATAGGTATTAATATTTTATAGAAATATAATTATATTTCTATTTCTTGGCTAAATTTTATACTTTTATATTCTTTTTGTCAAATAAATTTTAAGAATAAATAATAAAAGCCAATATGATTAATATTAATTTTTCAAACATCCTATAGGTACAACCATCACTCCACTATCCATATTATATGCCATATCTGTTCCAGTAATAATCATCATAAAAGCTGGTGCACCAATTCTAGGTTCATTTTCTAGTATAAGATTTTTTAAAGTTAATAAATGCTCTTCCGCTTCTTTTATTTTTGTACCGCCAAGTTTTACTTCCACTAAAGCATATCTTCCATCTTCAAAATGTATAACATTATCACATTCTAAGTTGTATCTATCTCTATAATGATTTAAAGTTCCTCCAATTGAATTAGCATATACACTTAAATCTCTATTAACTAAGTTTTCAAATAACAATCCATAAGTTCTTATATCTAGCATAATTTCTTTTGGAGAACATCCAAGTACAGCAACAGCTAAAGATGGATCAATCATACTTTTTTTAGGTGATGTCCTTATAGAAGTTTTACTTCTTATATTTGGATTCCATGATTCTATTTCTTCAATTATATATAATCTCTTTAAGGCATCTAAATAATCAATTATTGTCCTTTCACTAATATCTGCATAATTCGCTTTTACATCTTCAAATAAAGATTGATTTGAGTCAATTGTAGAAACTTGTCTAGCATATGCTTTTAATATGCTTCTAGCAAGAGTAGGATTTCTTTTTATTCCATCTACTTTAGATATATCTGATTCGCATAAAACATCTATATAATTCTTAGCTATTTCTAATGACTCTTTTTCTGATAAATTTATAGAAGCAGGCCATCCTCCTCTACAAAGAACATAAGCAATTCTTTCATAGTCTAAATCAGTTTTAATTCCATCTATATTTCTTTCTCCATTTAAAACTGCTTCTAAAGAAATTTTACCATTTGAATCTCCACTTTCAAACAATGTCATTGGTTTCATAGTAACAAAAGCAAATCTTCCGACCCCACTATGCATATTGTCATCTTCCTTTGGAGTAGCTGAGCCAGTAAGAATATATTCTCCTGGAACTCCTTCTTTATCTACTGCATATCTTACTGCATTCCATAATTTTGGTGCTAACTGCCATTCATCAATTAATCTTGGTTTTTCTCCTTCTAATAATAGAGATGGTTTAGTATTTGCAAGTTCAATATAATTATCTTGTAAATCAGGATTTTGCATTTCTAAAACACTTTTTGCAATTCGTTTTGCACTAGTTGTTTTTCCACACCACTTTGGTCCTTTTATAACAACTGCACCAACAATAGATAATTTATTCTCAATTTGTTTATCTACAATTCTATTAATATATTTCATAAATCCTCCATAAAATATTTAATATTTTTTCAATTTATATTTAAATTATATCATAATATTGAATTCATTTCAATATTTTGGGGTATTTTGTTTCAAATATTTGAGGAATTTTGCTTCAATATTTTGAGGTAATTCATTTCAAAGATTTGTGGTAATCTATTTCAACATTTTGATTCATTTTGTTTTCTTATTTTATTAGACTACTCACATATAGATAAAAGACCATTTTACTGTTGTTAGCAAAATGGTCTTAATTACTAATTATATTTCAATCTCTGGCTTATATGTTTCAAGCCACATATTTACTTGGCAAAGATATGCCATAAGTTGTGGTCCTGTCATTAATTGACCAAACCAAGGTCTTGTAAATGACTTACCATCAGTATTTAATATATTCATTATATCTTCTTTGTTAAGAAGACTAGTTATTGGAGATTCTGGATTTTGCATTATATCTGTAAGCATTCCTTTTACCTTTTTTAGATATGTTGGATTCCAAGTTTTTGGATATGGACTCTTTTTTCTATCTACTATTTCTTTTGGAAGTTCATCTTTCATAATATATCTAAGAAGTCCCTTTTCTCTACCATGAAGTGCTTTCATCTCCCATGGAATATTCCATACATATTCAGCTAGTCTATAATCACAAAATGGTACTCTTATTTCAAATCCATTATACATACCCATTCTATCTGTTCTACTAAGTAATGTTTGCATAAACCAATTCATTGTTAAATACGTTATTTTTCTCTTTTCCTTTGTCTCTTTCGAATCAACATTTAAAAGTTCTACTTCATTTAAACTCTCATTATATCTATAATCTATATATTCTTTTAGATTTACTTTTTCTTGTAAATCTTTATTTAATAAATGCTGTCTTCCTTCTATATTTATTGACCAAGGAAAAGTACCGCTAGATAATGCATCTTCTCTAAAAAACCATGGATATCCTCCAAATATTTCATCTGCGCATTCTCCCATAATAGATACTGTTGCATCTTTCTTTACTGCTTTGCAAAATAAAAGTAGCGATGAATCCACATCTGCCATACCAGGCAGGTCTCTTGCAATCATAGCTTCTTTTAAGCTATCAGCAAGTTCAGGTGTATCTAAATAAATTGTATGGTGTTTAGTTCCAAGTTTATTTGTAATTAAATTTATATAATCACTATCCGAGTTAGGCTGAAAATCCGTTTTTTGAAAGTTTTTATCATTATCTACATAGTCTACAGAATATGTGTTTATCATTGGAAGATTGTGTTTTCTACAATAATTTGCACTATATAAAGTAATTATACTAGAATCCAATCCTCCAGACAAAAATGTACAAAGTGGTACATCTGAAACTAATTGTCTTTCAATTGCATCTGTAAGTAACTCTTTTACAGTTGAGCAAGTTGTTTCAAAATCATCTGTATGCATTCTACTTTTTAGTTTCCAGTATTCCTTTATTCTCATTCCGCTTCTATTATATACAAGGTAATGTGCTGGCTTTAATTCCTCTATTCCTTTAAAAACTCCTACTCCTGGTGTATGAGCAGGTCCAATACCAAATAATTCTGAAATACCCTCTCTATCTATTTTAGGATATATACTTGGATATTCAAATAAAGCCTTTATTTCTGAGGCAAATATTAATTGATTATCTTTAACTGAATAAAATAATGGTTTTACTCCAAAATGATCTCTTGCTAAAAATAATTCTTTCTTTCCTTCATTCCAGATTGCAAATGCAAATATTCCATTTAAATGGTTTACTACATTATATCCATAATATATAAATGCTTTTAAAAGTACTTCTGTATCACAATGCCCTTCAAAAGTAAATCCACTTTCTTCAAGTGTTTTTCTTAATTCCTTTGTATTATATATTTGACCATTATATGTAATAACATAAGTGTTTCCTAAATATTTACATATCATTGGTTGTTTTCCACCTTCTGGGTCTATTACAATTAGTCTTCTATGAGCAATACATATATCTTCATTAATATATATTCCATTTTCATCTGGTCCTCTTTTACTTAAAGTATTATTCATATTTGTAAGAACCCTTCCAGCCTCTTCATTTCTCATATTTCCATCATAATTTGTAAATCCTACAATTCCACACATAACAAAATTCCTCCATATATTTTATTATATGAAGGAATTTTAAAAATGATGAATTTAAATAGTTTGAATATAGCAATTTTTATTACATCTTTAAATTTCATGTTTTAGAAATTTATTTTTTCTTGAATATAGCTTTCAACTTCATCTATTGGAATTCTAATTTGTTCCATAGTATCCCTATCTCTTATAGTTACTTTATTGTCTTCTAAAGTATCAAAATCTACTGTTAAGCAGTATGGTGTACCAATTTCATCTTCTCTTCTATATCTTTTACCAATTGAACCTGCTTCATCATAATCACAACTAAAGCTTTTAGAAAGTTTATCAAATATTTCATTTGCCTTATCTCCTAGCTTTTTAGATAATGGTAAAACAGCTAATTTGTATGGAGCTAGAGCTGGATGTAGGTGAAGAACTACTCTTGAATCACCTTCTCCTAAATCTTCTACATCATATGCGTTACAAAGGAAAGCTAAAGTTACTCTATCTGCGCCAAGTGATGGCTCTATAACATAAGGAACATATTTTTCGTTTGTCTCAGGGTCTAAGTAGCTTAAATCTTGTTTTGAATGATTCATGTGCTGAGTTAAATCATAATCTGTTCTATCTGCAATTCCCCAAAGTTCACCCCATCCAAATGGAAAATTAAATTCTATATCTGTTGTAGCTTTACTATAAAATACAAGTTCTTCTTTTGAATGGTCTCTTAACCTAATATTTTCTTTTTTCATGCCAAGACTAATTAGCCAATTTTCACAGAATTCTTTCCAATATTTAAACCAATCTAAGTCTGTACCTGGCTTGCAGAAAAACTCTAATTCCATTTGTTCAAATTCACGAGTTCTAAATGTGAAGTTACCTGGTGTTATTTCATTTCTAAATGCTTTACCAATTTGTGCAATACCCATTGGCATTTTCTTTCTAGTAGTTCTTAAAACATTTTTAAAATCTACAAATATCCCTTGTGCAGTTTCAGGTCTTAAATATACAGTAGCTGTTGAATCTTCTGTAACACCTTGAAATGTTTTAAACATTAAATTAAATTTACGAATATTTGTAAAATTAGTTTTTCCACAATTTGGGCAAGGTATTTTATTTTCATTTATAAAATTAACCATTTGCTCATCAGTCCAACCATCAGCAATTAAATCTTGTTTATTTTCATGTGCCCATTCTTCAATTAACTTATCTGCTCTATGTCTTGTTTTACATTCTTTGCAATCAATAAGTGGATCTGAAAAGCTAGATAAATGTCCTGATGCAACCCATGTTTCTGGATTCATTAGTATTGCTGCATCTAGACCTACTATATCTTTCTTTTCTTGAATAAACTTTTTTCTCCAAAGATTCTTTACATTATTTTTTAGTTCAACTCCTAGAGGTCCATAATCCCAAGTATTAGCTAAACCTCCATAAATTTCTGAACCAGGATAAATATATCCTCTAGACTTACATAAATTTACTATTGTTTCCATATCTTTAACCATAAAAATCCTACCTTTCTTGCCTTTTAGGCTATATATATAGTTAGAAATTTTTTATCTACTTTGGTAAATTTAAGATAAAAAAACAGCTTTCACCTCTAACTATACGAAATAGTTAGGGACGAAAGCTTATATATGCTTACGCGGTTCCACCCTAATTGACTTTAATTAGTCCACCTTAATTACTATTTAATTTACTCCAGAGCTCCCCATGTATATCTGTTATAAGCATTCCACCATCGCTTACTCTCTATAAACATTTTTTACATTTTTTCTCTTTCAACGCAAGAATATTTTACAACCAAATTTATTGTTTGTCAAGTGAACATAAAATAATTAAATCTTAAATTTTTATGTTTTTGCGAACTATTGTTTACTTTTCATTTTTTATATGGTACAATATCAAAACGAGGTGATATTTATGAATAATAATGAAATTCACAACAATATTGAATATACAGAAAATTTATTGTATAGCATTAATACCGCAGATGCAGTTGATTTTTCAAAATGGACTAAAGAGAAAGTAATTTTAAGATATAAAGAAAAATTACCAAGTTTTCCTATATACAACAACTTTATTTATTGGTGTAACCTTGGAATAAATGTTGGAAGCGAGCAAAATAAGTTAAGACCTACTTTGATATTAAAATCTTCTAAAAATTCTCCAATATGTGCTGTTCTTCCTTTAACTACTAAAAGATTAAATGACCCATTTTTATTCCATATTGACTTAGAAACAATTGATTCTACTGTTTTAGTTGAACAATTAAAAGTTGTTAGCAAATTAAGAATTACAGATCCTTTTAGAAAAAAAGGAAGATTAATTACTATCTCACCAAAAGATTGGTACAATATAAATTTGCAACTCGAAAATTTGTATAGACTAAGGCCTCTAAAAAATCAATAAACATTAAATTTTACTTGACTTTTGTGCTAAAAGTAGTTTATAATTAATTTAATAAAACATTAGTGTCCGTTCTAAAAAGAACGTAATCATTATATTCCGATAGTCGAAAGACTATCGATTTTTATTGAATATAATTTTAAGATATTCATATAATATTATTACATTAGTGTCCATAGCTTTTATGCTATGTTAATCATTAATATAGGAGAAAATCTAAAATTTAGATTTTCTCCATTTTTATGTCGCTTAAAATATATTATATTTTTCTTTCTTCTCATAATGCGTATGTAATAGTTCATGAGCTCTATGTTCTCCAGGTTGACCAATGTATTCTTTATATATTGCCTTTAGTATTGGGTTATCTTGAGATTTTCTTATTGTGCTTCTTTCATCAATTGAGTACATTGCCTCAGCTCTTTTTCTTCTAACATCAACTGTTGCTCTTGTTTTTGCATTTTTTATTGGCTGTCCTCCACCCATTATGCATCCACCAGGACATGCCATTACTTCTACAAATTGATAATCTGCTTTGCCACTTTTAATTTCTTCCATTATTGTTTTAGCATTTCCAAGGCCATGAGCTACTGCAACCCTTACATCTTTATCTCCTATTTTAATTGTAGCTTTCTTTATTCCTTTTTCTCCACGAACTTCTTCAAATTCAAGCTTTTTAAGTTCTTCACCAGTCATAAGTTCGTAAGCTGCCCTTAGAGCTGCTTCCATAACTCCACCTGTTGTTCCAAATATTGCACCAGCTCCTGTTGCTTCACCCATTGGGTTATCAAATACATCATCTTCAAGCATTTTAAAATCTATATTTGCTTGTTTTATCATTCTTGCAAGTTCACGTGTTGTAATAACAGCATCTACATCCCATAAGCCATTTACTTTCATTTCTTCTCTTTGTCTTTCATACTTCTTAGCAATACAAGGCATAACAGATACAACATATATTTTACTTGGGTCAATATGATTTCTTTCTGCAAAATATGATTTTATTATTGCTCCTAACATTTGATGAGGTGATTTACAACTAGATAAATGAGGTATATTTTCAGGATAAAACATTTCTGTATATTTTACCCAAGCAGGGCAGCAAGATGTAGTCATAGGAAGATTATCATTGTTTCTTAATCTTTTTACAAGTTCAGTTGCTTCTTCCATTATTGTAAAATCTGCTCCAGTATTTGTATCAAATATTTTATCAAAGCCGAGTCTCTTTAGGGCAGATATCATTTTGCCAGTAACATTAGTTCCTATCTCCATACCAAATTCTTCACCAAGTGCAACTCTTATAGATGGAGCTGTTTGAACAACTACATAAGTATCTGGATCTTTTAGTTTTGCCCATACATCATTTATGTTTTCTTTTTCATGAAGTGCTCCTGTTGGGCATGCTTCAATACATTGACCACAAAAAGTACAATCAACATCATTTAGACTATGATCATATGTAGTAGATATGCAAGAATCAAATCCTCTATTAATACAGTCAATTGCACCAATTTGTTGAACTTTTTTACAAGTTGCAACACATCTTCTACATAAAATACATTTGTTAAAATCTCTTACAATAGCTGGAGATTTATCATCTATTTTATGTACTGATTTTTCTCCTGTAAATTCATTATCTAATACATTAAACTTAATAGCTAAGTCTTGAAGTTCACAGTTTCCTGAACGAGTACAAGTTAAGCAGTCTTTCTCATGATTAGATATAATTAAATCTAATATAACATGTCTTGCTTCTAATACATTTTGTGTATGTGTATGAACTAACATTCCTTCTTCTACTGTTTGAATACAAGAAGTTGCAAATCCTCTTCTGCCTTCTACTTCAACAATACACATTCTACAATCTCCAACTTCATTTATATCTTTTAAAAAGCATAATGTAGGTATATCTATCCCAGCTTGTCTTGCCGCTTCTAATATTGTTGTTCCTTCTGGTACGCATACTTTTTTATCATCTATTTTTAAATTAACCATTCTTTCCTCCAATTTTATTTTGAAATTTAACGACGAACTTTATATATTCAATATAATTCATCAAAGAAACAAGTAGTACTAGGCAAAAATTAGTAAAAAACCGAAGGTGTACTTAATTGTACGTCGAGGATTTTTTATCTAATTTTTAACAAAGTAATACTTTAATTTAAGAATTAATCAAAAGCAAGAAGTGCTAGGCAAATTTTAAAATAAAACCGGAGGCGTGCTTTTTGCACGTTGAGGATTTTATTTTGGAATTTAACGACGCAATTCGCAGCTTTTCATTAATTCTATCCAATGGCGTGGAAAGGACACACCTTAATACAAGTTCCACACTTAATACATTTTTCTTGATTTATTACTCTTTTTTCTCTACCTTCTCCCTCAATAGCACCTACAGGACAATTTCTTTGGCATAGACCGCAAGCTTTACATTTTTCTTCATCTATTTGTATTTTAGCTAAAGCTTTACATTCCATTGCCTTACATTCTTTTTCAATTGCATGTTGTCTAAATTCTTCTCTAAAATATTTCATAGTACTTATTACTGGGTTTGGTGCACTTTGTCCTAAACCACATATACTAGATTTTTGAATATTTACAGCTAATTTTTCTAGTCTATATATATCATATTCTTCACCTTCACCTGAGCAAAGTCTTTCTAGTATTTCTAGCATTCTCTTTGTTCCAATTCTACAAGGTGTACATTTTCCGCAACTTTCGCTAACAGTAAATTGCAAATAAAATTTAGCTAAACATACCATACATTTAGTATCATCCATTATAATTAAACCACCTGATCCCATCATCGAACCGATTTCTTTAAGTGATTCATAATCTATTGGTGTATCTAAATGTTCTTTAGGTATACATCCACCTGAAGGGCCACCAGTTTGTGCTGCTTTAAATTCTCTACCATTTGGAATTCCACCACCAATATCATATACAATTTCTCTTAGGGTAGTTCCCATTGGTACTTCAACTAATCCTACATTATTAACATTACCACCTAATGCAAATACTTTAGTTCCTTTTGAATTTTCTGTTCCAATTGAAGAATACCACTCAGGTCCTTTTAATATTATTTGGGCAATATTTGCATAAGTTTCAACATTATTAATTAGTGTTGGCATGCCCCATAAGCCTGATTGTGCTGGATATGGAGGTTTTACTCTAGGCTGACCACGCTTACCTTCTATTGATTCTAATAGTGCTGTTTCTTCACCACAAACAAATGCACCTGCACCTAGTCTTATTTCTATATCAAATGAAAAATCTGTACCAAATATATGTGTTCCAAGTATTCCATAATCTCTTGCTTGCTCAATTGCAATTTTAAGTCTTTTAACAGCTATAGGATATTCAGCTCTTACATATATAAATCCTTTTTTAGCTCCTATTGCATAACCTGCTATTTCCATAGCTTCTAATATAGCGTGAGGATCTCCTTCTAGAATACTTCTATCCATAAAAGCACCTGGGTCACCTTCATCTGCATTACATACTACATATTTAGTATCACCTTTTGCATCTTTAGCACTTTTCCACTTCTTACCTGTAGGGAAACCTGCTCCTCCTCTGCCTCTTAGGCCAGATTTGGTAATTATGTCTATTACTTCATCTCCATTCATTTCAAAAAGTACACGAGGAAGTGCTCTATATCCATCAAAAGCTATGTATTCATCTATATCTTCAGGATTTATAACTCCACAATTTTTAAGAGCAATTCTTTTTTGCTTTTTATAAAAGTTTAAATCATCTAATCTTTGTACTACAGTTCCATCTATATCTTTACATAATAATCTATCTACGACTTTTCCATTTAAAATATGTGATTCAATTATTTCTTCACAATCTTCTGGCTTTACCATTGCATAGAAAGTATCTTCTGGTCTAATAATTACAATTGGACCTTTTGCACAAAGCCCAAAACATCCAGTTTTTATAACTCTAACATTTTGAATATTTCTCTCTTTTATTATTCTTTTAAAGTTTTCTAAAATCTCTGGAGATTTTGAAGAAGTACAACCTGTACCCTGACATACTAATATATGCTTTTCTCTTGTATCAGCATTTGTATTTTTTCTTAAATCTAATTCTTTGCTCTTTTCAGCTCTAATTTTATAAATTTCTTCTAAAGTTTTCAATTGAACCTCCTTTTTACTTTTGGGACGGTCCTTTTCGTAAAATTTTACATCTGGGACGGTCCTTTTTGGAAAATATTAACCTTCTTTTTCTAATTTATCTATTACTTCATCTAATTTTTTTACAGTTGCATGACCATATACTTCATCATTTACTGTAAAAACTGGTGCTATTCCACATGCTCCAACACATCTTGTTGTATCTATAGAAAATTTGCCATCTTTACTTGTTTTTCCTTCTTCTAGTTTTAATCTATCTTTTAATCTATCTAATATAGCTTGTGAGCCTTTTACAAAGCAGGCAGTTCCTAAACATACTGAAATATTATATTTTCCCTTTGGTTCTAGTGTAAATCTTGAATAAAAAGTTATAACTCCATAAATTTCTGCCATTGGTACATTTAAATATTTAGATATTTCTAATTGTGCAATTTTAGGTATATATCCATATTTTTCTTGTACGTCATTTAATATTGGAATTAAGTTTTCTTTATCTACTTTATATACTTCTAATATTTCTTTCATATCTTCTTTAATTTTATTATCTATGCATTCACACATTTGCTTTCCTCCTTACTTAAATATATGTATGCTTTTGGGGTAATTATATCAAAAGAAAATTTCAGATACAAGGTTTATATGATATAAATATTTTTAATTATTGAAAATTTCTTGACAATACGTAACGTATTGTAATATAATATTTTTAGGAGGTCTATTGCTTTATGAATATAAAATCATATTCATATAGTGAAAAGTAAGTTTATGAAAAAGAATGTTTATTTATCTTATCCGGCAGTAATAACTAAAGAAGGAGATTCTTACTGGGTTCAATTTATTGATTTAGAAGGATGCTTTTCAGATGGTAGTACATTTGCAGAAGCTATGGAACATGCAAAAGAAGCTATGGGATTATATTTAGAGGATTTAGATAGTTATCCTGAATCTTCTACAGATTTATCTCAAATAAAGTTAAGACCTAATCAAGTTATTACTTTTATAAGTATAAATATGGATGAGCATAGAAAAAAATATGAAAAAAAATCTGTAAAAAAGACCCTTTCTATTCCCGGTTGGTTAAATACTATGGCTGAAAATAAAGGTATAAATTTTTCTCAAGTATTACAAGAAGCATTAAAAGAAAAGCTCAATATTGATGATGAAATAAAAAAATAATATAAATATCCCCCGGCTTAGCCGGGGGTATTTTACTCGTAACGCCTAAAGGCTTTGTTACAAGCAGAGCCTCAAGGCTCATAGCAGA
>CAWVEX010000006.1:0-25196 GCA_963928415.1 Bacillota bacterium
AATTACTAAAATATAAAAATGCCTTAAAAACGATTTTGAGCTTAATGCAAATATATTTTTATATAGATAAATAATATTTTTATTTTATTATTATAATTTCAAAATTTATTAATGTTTATTAATATTATTATAATGAAATTATATTTCATAAAGCTAATCAGTTGTTTTAACATTTCAAATTTATATTTATAATATGTATTTAACTGATAAAATTTTTAAAATGGTCAAATGTTCGTTTTTAAAATTTAAATGTTCGAATTTATAAATTTTAATTTTTTTATTAATTTATAATTATTTTATTATTTACATTAAAATTTCTAATTTTATTTTCTATTTAATAATATAAATTTTTTTGCTATTCTAAAAATAAAATCGTACTTATAAAAATTGTTTTTTAAGTTCTCTTATGTTATTTAAAATTAATTTTTATTTTAATTCTATTTTTTAGTTTAAAAAAATTAGCTCCCCTCTTCCCTTTTGCCTTTATTACTAGAAATTAAATATTTATTTGATTTATATTATTAGTATTAGTTGGGTCATCTGCATTACCAAATATCCTTTTTATATAGTTAAGAATATTATCAGGAAGTTCCGTAGTAAATCTTCTTTTATTATTCTCATATATGTCTACTTCTGTTCCATATTGTCCAAATGTAAAATATATGCCATTATTAAAATCTATTTTATAATCTGTTGACACTATTAATTGCTGTTCATAAATTATAGGATAGTTAAGCATTTGTAAATTACTTATTAATTGAGTATTCTCTGCATTTGTTAGCTGTTTATTCTCAGATAGATATGATACTGTAATTTTATCTACATTACTAAAATCAATTATAATACTATCGTCATTTTGTTTTATAAAATTATTCATTGAATTTTTACTTATGAATATTACACTAATTATACTTGCAAGTAGTATAATAATTACTATTAAAATAACCTTTATACTGTTTCTTTTCATATTTTCTCCTTTTTATTAATTATAGAATAATATAAATTTTAAAATTAGCTATGACATTTAAATTTTATCTTTGATATGTTCTATAAGCATACTCTTACTTAAGGAACATACACTATTTCACTGGATTCTACTTTATCTACATCATTAAAAATTATATTAAGTACATACCAGTAACTTTCAGTTAAAATATTATGGTTTCCTAGAATTAGTTCTTTATATATACTACCTGCATTATACCAATAATGATTTTCATTACTATACCTTTTCATTGGTTCTCCTAACATTGTAACGACTTCTTCTTTTGATAAACCAATAATTTTTTTGTTATCGTTAAGTTCTTTCATCTTTAAATTTAAATTAGTGCATCTTTCAAACTTAATATAATTTGTAGCTATAATCAATATTAATGCTAAAACTATACTTGAAAAAATTCCTATTTGCAATTTATGTTTCATAAAAACTCCTCTTTATAATTAAATTTCTTTAATATATAATAAATTCAAAATAGAACTATTTATTGTATTCTTCTAATATAATGTCGCCTTTTTGATTTCCATTCTTTAATTCCAATATAATTTTATCTATTCCATCATATTTAGTTAAATTACAGTATATAAATCTTGTAATATTATCAGAACCATCTTTTGAAATATTGTCAAACATGTTATTAGTAGTTTTATATTTTTTGCCATCTACATTTATTGTAATTTTAGCTTCATTTAAGCTTTCTTCACTTTTAGAACTAATTTCTATCAGTGAACCAGAGTTAGTAACTTTTACAAAATCTACACTTATATCTCCTACGGTATTATTTGAATTACAATTAAATAATAAATCTTCTCTATCTACCATTTTTTGAGGTATATCAATTTTAAATTTCCACATTCCATTTATCTTTGTATCTTCATTTTTTAAATTTAATAATACATTATTAAATTCTATATATAACTTATTAGAATTTGGATAATTATCTGACATTGCGAAGAAAGTATTAGAGAAAGTATTATCAGAAGTTTTTTCTACTTTATTAAATCCTACAGATTTAGTTAAAGAGCTAGAAGAATTGTTATCATTGTATATAATCTTATTTTCTTCATCTAATATAGTAAAATCAGATATACTTAAATTTTTTATATCACTTATTTTAAGATTATCTATTTTAAATTCAAAAGATATTATCAAATTTATATCATCTATTAAGAAACTATTAACTTTAATTCCTAATCCTCTATATATTTGAAAATCATTTTCTACTGTTTGTATATATCCATTATGTATGGCAAGTTCAATTGCACTATCATCTATACCAACATTAGATAAGTTAAAAGTATTAAATCCTATTGCAAAAACTGTAGTTGAAGTCAATATAAATGCTGATATGGAATATAATAATTTATTTTTTCTCTTTCTTTTTTTCTCTAAATTGATTATTAAATTATCAATTTTTTCTCTAAATGGGAATTCAGTTTTTCTTCTGTTAAATGCTTTTATAAGCATTTGATCTAATTCATTATTTTCCATGTTTACATTCCTCCTCCATATATTTTTTTAATTTTATTTTTGCTCTACTAATTCTACTTTTTATTGTTCTTTCAGATTCAGCTAGTATTTCTGAAATTTCTTTTATCTTATATTGTTCTCCAAAGTACAATGAAATTGCAATTTTTTCATCTTCGTTTAGAAACTTTAGTAAATTATTTAAATCAACTTCTGATTCTACTTTTTCAAAATGTCCTTCTATTCTTCCAATGTTGTCATCATATTCAATACATGAATTGACATTTTTCTTATTTTTTCTTATAATTTTCAAACATTCATTTATTAATATTCTAATAGCCCAAGTTTTAAAATTTTTTGGTTCTTTAAGCTTTTTTATATTCTTATATATTAAGATAATCGTATTTTGCATAGCTTCATATACATCTTCATCTTTTCTCAATTTTAATTTTGCAACTCTGTACATTTGATTTTCAATACTATGTATCAGCATTGTAAAAGCTAGTTCATCATATTTTTGGGTTTTTTTTATAAGTTCTTTAAAATCGTTTTCTTCTTCCATGTTTTTTCTTCCCCTCCATACTATATATTAGATACATTTAATATAAATTTTAGTTGCATTATAAATTTTTTTATTTTACCATATTTGTAATTAAAAACAATAATATTGAACTAAAAGTTAAAAGAAGCTCCTTATTGGAACTCCTCTGTAAATATGTATAATTTTTTGCTTTTTCTTTATTCAGTTAAAAAGTTCATAATTAAATCTATCATAACTTCTTTTTCTTTTGGATTAGATTCAGCAACAAGTAATGTTAGTGCTGTTAAAGTATGATTATCTATAACTTTTCCGTTTTCATTATATAATATTCCATAAAATTTTAGAAAATATATAAATAATGTTGCTGCTATTCTTTTATTTCCATCAATAAAGACATGATTTTTTACAACCAAATAAAGTAGATTAGCAGTTTTTTCTTCAATACTATTATAAATATCTTGTCCACTAAATGATTGATATACATTTCCAATTATTGCTTTTAATCCTTTATCTCTTTCAACGCCAAATAATTCACTTTCTTCTTTATATTTTAGACTGTTTATAATAGCTATACAATCATCATAAGTTATGACTCTTGTATCAACATTTCCATCAGGCTTTTTTAATGTTCTATGATCATATTCATCTAGCATATCTAATGCTCTTGAATATTCTCCAATAACTTTTAAAATTTCTTTTGCATCATCATTTTCTAATCTATCATCTATACGATTTGCTATATCTATCAATTTTATTGTTTTTTCTAAATATTCTAATCTTCTTTGATTAACTGCATAACCTTTTAGCATATAGTCTTTTAAAACTTTATTTGCCCATTTTCTGAATACAACACCTTGATTAGATTTTACACGATATCCAATCGAAATAATCATATCTAAATTGTAATAATCAACCATATGGGTTTGAGTTTTTCCTTCAATTGCACCGTGTTTAGTGGTTGTTGCAAATTTTGCAACAACCATATCATCCTTTAATTCTTCGGCTAATGCATTTTTAATATGTCTAGATATAACTGATTTGTCTCTACCAAAAAGTTCAGCCATTTGATCTAGGTTTAGCCATACAGTTTCATCTTTAACGTTTACTTCTAATTTTACTCCTTGGTTCTCAAATAAAATAATCTCATTCTTCTTATCACTCATAGTAACACATCCTTTAAATAAAATTTAGCTAGTTTTACATTTATTTCTACTTTTATATCTGGTTTTATTGGTTCATAAGCTATTGATTGTATTTTATAATATATATTATTAAAAAGCAACTATATTTCATTATATTATTAAAATTTTATAAAAATGAGATATTATCAAAGTTTTGCGCAATGTGATATATGAGTAAAAATGAAAATTTTATTTTAAGGAAAAAATATACATAATATAAATACGTTAAAAATTTTTACCATATTATAATCATCCAAATGCAATATCTAGAACCATCATTATGACAAAGCCTATTGAAAAACCAATTGTTCCTATATTTGAATGATTTCCTTCTTGAGATTCAGGTATTAATTCTTCCACAACAACATAAACCATTGCCCCTGCTGCAAAAGCTAACAAATATGGAAGTATTGGCACAATACTTGTTGTTAATAAAATTGTTAATATAGCTCCTATAGGCTCAACAATACCAGATAAAGTTCCATATATAAAAGCTTTCGTTTTAGATAAGCCCTCATCTTTAAGTGGTATAGATATTATTGCACCTTCAGGGAAGTTTTGAATAGAAAGACCTATTGCAAGCACAAGTGAACTTGCAACTGTAATTCCTGAATTAGGTACTAACATTCCAGCAAGTATTATTCCCTCTGCCATTCCTTCTGGAATATTATGAAGAGTTACTGCTAAAACCAACATTATTTCATTTTTTAACTTAGCCCTTATTCCCTCTGGCTTTTTTGAGTTTAAATGTAAATGAGGTATAATGCTATCTAAAAGCAGTAAAAATCCAATTCCAAGTATAAATCCAATTGCCGCTGGAAGATACGAAACAATTCCTTGTTTTTCTGACATATCTATTGAAGGAATTATTAATGACCAAACAGATGCTGCAATCATTACTCCAGCAGCAAATCCTAATAATAACTTTTGCACCTTATAATTTATTTTATCTTTCATAAAAAATACTAATGCTGAACCTAACATAGTTCCTAGAAATGGTATTAATAATCCTATTGCAACATTTTGCATATATGTTTCTCCTCCTTTATCTAAATTTGTTGAAACCTAATATTTATTATTTACTAAAAATAATTTATATGTAAAAATAAATCAAAACAATAATATCATAAAACAATAAAATAATCTATATTGTTTCAACCTAATTTCTATTTTTAAATTCTTTTTTAAATTAAAACTATTGCATTTATTGATATCTTTATTTATTTGTGGTATATTAATATAAAAATTATAAAAGGCGCCAATGCAATAATAATACATTTGGCGCCTTTTTTAAGCAATTATAGTCTGTAATTATTTCTTATTTAAGTAAATTACCAAAGTTTAAAATCTATCATGAATTCTAAGATACCTTTTTATATGTCAAATTAAGATATTCATTTTATTCTGAATAATTTAAATAATCATACCTAACACTTAAGGAACATACATCATTTCAGTGGATTCTACTTTATCTACATTATTAAAAACTATATTAAGTACATACCAGTAACTTTCAGTTAAAATATTATGGTCTCCTAGAATTAAACCTTTATATATATTACCTGCATTATACCAAAAATGATTTTCATTGCTATATCTTTCCATTGGTTCTCCTAACATAGTAATAATTTTTTGATTATCATTATCTATTAATTTGGTTATCTCATAAATATTCATAAATAACATTTAAAATTTATGCTATCATCTTATATATATCAATTGATTTACTAACTATATCCTCTACAAGAGTATCATAATTAAATTCATAAAGCCATAAATGACTATTTTCTTCTATGTATTTTATATTATTTTTATTCAATATTTCTTTTATTTTTAATTGACTTGATTTTTTCCAAATAAAAATTCCTAATTTCCAATTTTCTGTATCCAATTTTGTATCAAAATTATATCCACTATCAAAAACTATGTAAGCAGTAGTTGAAATTTCATCTTCACCATTATAATATTTAATATTATATTTTTCAGGTAATTTTTCATTAAAAATTCTTACATATTCTTCTAGTTTTTTCTTTATATTATCTTGTGCAATATTTAATAATTCTTTAAACTCTTTAATTTCTTTTTTATGGCCGTTTATCCAATTAATTATTTCTAATTCCATATCTTTTTCAACCTCAAATCCTTCTATGTTATTTATAAAATCTATTAAATATATATACCATTTATTGTCTACTTGATTATATGATTTTAAATCTTGTTTTAACTGCTTAAAAAATTCACTATATGTTATATTTATAAAGTCATATCGTGTAATATTTTTAATATCTTTATGTAAAGATAATAATATCTTAATAGAGTTTTTATTAAGTTTATTTAAAGTTTTTGCATAATCTTCTAAATCATTATATACTGAAGCATAAATTTTATTTTCAATTCCTATTACTAATTCTTCATTTTGCATAACGATATCAATTCTGTTACCATTTAAAGTTGTATATTCTCTATAAATATTAAAATGACTTAGATTAATATCTTTATATATATTTTTTTCTTTATTACAAACTACATTTAACATAGAATTTATTAGCACACTTCCTAATTTATGTTCTTCTTTTGGATTTAGGTAAAATGCTAAAATATTGCTACATACATTTTCATAATGTGGATAACCTGAAACTTCCATAAAAGTTTTTTCTTTAATTGGCATCTTATTATAAATTTTATTAACTTCATTCAAAAGAATCTGAGAGTCTTCAAAATTCATCTTTTTTATCTCCTTTACTTTGAAAAGTAATTAATTTCAAGTTTCTTCCTTTAATTTATTTGCAATTTGTTCTATTGAGGGAAATTTATTAACTTTTAATATCTGATTTAAGTTAAAATATTTATTTTCCATCAATCCACTTCTACTTACATTCTTATAATCAGTTTCTATAAAATTTTAAATAATGAAAATATTTTTAGTTTCTAAATCCATATTATTAATAAATAATAAACTGTCTAACTATCTTTAGAAATATCTTCTAATTTAAAATTTATTACTTTTTTTAGATTATTTAATGAAGTCTCTACTTGATATCCAATTTTTCCAGCACTAAAAATAATTGTTTCAAATTCTTTTGAAGAAATATCTATAACTGTTTTGAATTGCTTTTTCATTCCAATAGGAGAACATCCTCCGTGTATATACCCTGTAAGTGTTAATAATTCTTTTGATTTTATCATTTCTATGCTTTTTTCATTTACCGATTTTGCAGCTTTCTTTAAATCTAATTCTTTATTAACAGGTACTAAAAAAACATAATGTATTTTAGTATTACTAATTGTAACAAGAGTTTTAAATACTTGACTAGGATTTTCTCCTAAAACTGATGCTACATCATTACCACTAATTGCATCTGTATTAATATAGCTATGCTTAACATATTTTATATTTTTTTGTTCTAAAATTCTCATAACATTAGTTTTTTCAATATTCTGCTTCATAACATTATTCTCCAAAATTTTTTAACTTTTTTGTTTATATTTTTTATTCTATAATTAAATTATATAACACAAATTTCTATACTTCAATAGTAATAGCATAATTGACATTTTATATGAATTATATTATTTATTAATTTGCATATTGCAAAAATTTAGAATAATCTTTATTTACCATTTATCATTTTTTATTCAATTAAAAAGTTCACGTTTGCATCTCTAATTACTTCTATATCTTTTTTAATAAAATGGTGGACACCCTACTTTGGATGCCCACTTTTTGCAATGATATTACTTTATTTTGATTTCGAATTGAGCAATGCACGACCAAATTACCTTGTATCTCACATAATACCCCTTTTCTTTTTTAAACAATTTTACGACCTGTTTAAAGATTTTTTTATCAAATGGTATATTTAATGTTTTAGGATTAGTTCCTTTACAAATGACTGAAACCGTATTATTAGCTTGTGGTAATACTTGAATATTACAAATATAAAATTCGTTATTTTTCAGGAGTATTTCCAATATTTCCAAAATATATTCAAATAATTCTTGTGCATATGCACTGTTTTGATATTTTTGCTTTTTTACTAATTCTTGAGATTCGTGTTCAAATGTATGCCGTGCATTTAAGTATCTAGTTCTGATTTCTTGAGCTCTAGACATAATAAGTAATACCTCCATTTTCACGTAATTGGTGAATTGATATTTGCAAATAAAAATTTGCCAAAAATTATTATAACATATTTTAATTTTTATGTCTACTTTTTAAAATAATAAATAGTGCAAAATGGTATATAACTAAAGAACATAAAATAATTAACATATATATTATAGTTCTAATTCTTCATCACCTGGTTTAACAGTTCCATCTTTATAATATCTACTATGAACTTTGTCGATGTTCTTTAAAGCGCAGTCTTCTAAGCTAAATCCATATATTTGAGAAATAGATGATAAATACCATAAAGCATCTCCCATTTTTTCTTCTATTTTATATATATTTAGTACATTTCCATCGATTCCATGTTCTCCAAAAAGTTCTGATACTTTTCCTATTTCTTTAATTAATCCTAAGCAAAAGTATCTAGCTCTATCTTGCTTTGAATCAGGTAAATTTGTTCTTAATGTTTTTGATGCTCCTTTCGCATAATCAGATATATTCATATTTTCATCTAATTTTAAATCTTTACCATAATTCAAATGTGTTTTCTTTAAATTATTTAATGCAATTTTAGTCAAACTACAATTTGGTAATTGTGTAGAAATTTGAGAAATATACCATAGTACATCTCCGACTTCTTCTTGTAAATGATTAGTATCTATTTCTTTTTCATGAAAATTTCCTTTAATGCTTCTCCTAATTGGAGATGTAACTTCTGCTGCTTCTTCAAAAAGACCTAAAATAAATTCTGTATATTTGTCATCTAGATTCTTTACTCTAATATATTTAGCTAGACTATCCTTTATTGAATATTCATATTGAGCAAATGTAATTCCCATTTTATCCTCCTATAATTTTGTTGAAATCTAAATTTAACGCGTCACTTAATTCGTGTATATTAGAAACTAAAGCAGCTAACTCATTATTTACATTTTCTATAGAATGTAAAATATTATTTTTTTCTTCGCTTGTTAAAATGTTTCTAATATCTGAAGAAAGTTTTCCTGTAGTTTGTATAATATCTAATTGAGCATTAGTTATTCTACTTTTCCTATTCATAGTTTCATTCATGTTTAATCCTCCCTATAAAATTTAATTTTATCTAATATTATTAGTCAATCAATGCTTTATTAAGATTATTAGTATTAAAATTATAACATTTAAATAAATCGCCATTTTCATTCACTATATGAGTTTTAAAACTAGATAAATATCTCTTAAATAGCAATTCATAAAGTTTAAAAGCCTTTTTATTTGTCAATAAAACTTTCAACTCAATATTTCCTATATGCTTATTTAAAACATATTTTAGTACATCAATGCTAAAAAAGCCATTTCGATATCTTTTAAATGCCTTCATCTTCTTAATTTTTATTCAATTACTTTATGACTAGTATATCATTATATTTAAAAAAAGTAAATGCTTATATGATTTTTCAAATGCAAGGTATAATAATTATTATATAATATTTTTAATATAGTCAATTATATAATAGTGTAAAATTGTATAAATAAAAAATGAAAAATGACACGCAATTGACATTTTATGTTAATTATGCTATAATTCTATCGTCCGAATTTAGTAAATATATGAAAGGAGATCCAACATGTTTGGGAAAATTGTATTTATAAATGCCATCCCTCGGTCAACGAATTTTGAGGTAGAGTATGGTTTGCCTCATGATTGTCATGCCATTTACACTGCCCCCAATGTTACAATTATCGTCCAGGAAAATTTTCGCGAAGGCTCGGAAAAAAAGCCGTTCATTAAGTTTTACGGCTCTTACGAAGTCACGACCGAAGTCAGGAAAAATGGAGATAAAATAAAGAAAATCACCATCTTTAACAAGGAAAAGGAAGAAATTCCTGATGAAGCATGTGTAGACACACTGCTTGTCATTGTCAAGTATGGGTGGTTTGAAACCACCTCGAAGAGAGTTGCTGGAAAGACCTCCCACGATGGAGTGTTTGAAATGCACGAAAAAGAAACTATTACTGTTTACAAGGGAGAGAAATATCCCCATTATACATTTAGAGTTGGCAGAGATGACAAAGATAGCAAAGATCTATCATTGAAAGTTGCTATGGTTTGGTGATTCCTTTCATAGCCAAAGTTCCTCACAGGTGCTAACTTGTGGGGAACTTTGCATTATTTATTAATTATTTTATTCTTACAGAATTTTTACTATATCCATTCTTGAATCTTGATATACAATATTTTCTAAAGATAATCCACCTAATTGTACAATATCTCCTGCATTTAAGCTTAATATTACTGTGCTTGTTAAAGTCATTCTATTATTTACATTATCTCTTAAAGCTGGACTTGAATTAAGTGTACTATTTAAAGGTGAGCCATTTATAAGGATAACTGCATTAAAATTAAATGTATTTTCTGGTGAATTATTTATTCCAAATAATTGATAAGAAATCTGATATATACCTGATTCATTTATTTTAAATTCACTACTACCCTCTTCGTGACTTATTGCATTTCCTTCAACTATATTATTCTTACTATATTTTATAATTGCATTTCCAACTTCTGTATTATCTCCATTTTTAGCAACAGCAGTCAAAATACTTTTTTCGCTCATATTTGAACAATTTAAAGATAAAATAATTAAAGCTAGTAATAGAACTATTATAATAAATATTGATATTATTTTATAAATGTCTATTTTACAACACATTTTACAACACATATAATTTCCTCCTATAATGTTATTTTATGAAAAAATTATATGATTGTTAATAATTAAAAAGAGTAATTATTATTAACTACACCCTACCCTAAAATTTATAATTAAAATCAGCATTTATTTAACAACTTCAATTCCACAATTAGTACTACTATCAGAAAAGATTACTTTATTGCCTAATCTTAAAATAATTGAAACATTAGCGGATATGCTTTCAAAAATATTTTTTTGCATTTTTCCCTTAACTGGTGCAGATAATTTTAGACCTTTATCAAACAGAGACTTTACTTCTAAATAATAATTATTTTTCTTTATAGTTATAGATAATAAATTATCATCAACAATATACTTAATAATTTTTGAATTATTATATGTTGTAAATTTATATTCTTTGCTATCTAATATAAGATCACATATTATTCCTCTAAAATTTAAGATTTTTAATGGAATATCTGCAATTGCTATCATAAAACTAGCATTTTTCTTTTTAAAATTATTTCCTTGGCACCAAATATATGACTTGGGAAATGAAGTCCCCCAGTCTTTTTCAATGTATCCAATTTAATAAAAGAAAATAGCAGATAAAATCTGCTATTAAATATCTTTATTTTTTGAATTTTTACTTTCTAAAATTGCTTTTATTTTTTCTAATCCTAATATTATTATTCCACCAATTATGAAAAATATTATACTAAATGTACTAATAGACATTGGTTCTTGTGGAACTGAAAGTGTAGTTGGTCCCATTACAATTGCATAAAGTGAACCAATCATAAGGCCAAGAATGCAATACATAGTTTGGCTTCTAAATTTCTTTAGAGCAATTTTTATTAATCTTATAACTAAAACTATACCTGCAATAATTCCAACTCCAAATATTACAAGAACAGGTACTACACTGAAATTTAAGTGTAAAAATTCTTTTATTGCAGAAATAATTGGTATATATAGTCCAAATATTAAAAGTAAAGTTGAACCAGATATTCCTGGTAATACCATTGCAGATATAGCAACCATTGCAACTACAAAAATGTATAAGCATAATCCAATATTTAAATTAGATACATCTACAATATTTCCTCCACCAGATACCGGATTAAAATATGTAATTAGGCTTACAATTAATATTCCAACTAAAGTAAATATTAAATTTAAGTATTTACCTTTTAAACATTCTTTTTCTTCTTTAATAATAAGTGGAATTGAAAATACTATAAAGCCCATAAATACAGAACTTACTTTGTAAATTTGTTTTTCGAATAAACTTGTTAGTACTAAAGTTGCAAAAGCAAGACCAATTATCCAGCCTATCCCAAGCTTAATTAGGAAAAATAAAGCTTTTTTCTTTTTTTCTTTATCTCCATAAACTAAATCATCTAAAGAATTAATAAACCTATCATAAAAGCCTAATATAAAAGCAATTGTTCCACCAGATACTCCGGGTACACTGTCTGCTAATGCCATACAAAATCCTCTAAAAGCATTAATTAAATAATCCATTTTTATCTCCTTTTCGTTAAAATAAAATAGAAATATAATTAATTTATATATTTCTATTTACATACCCAAATATAATATTATAACATAAAAAATATGTCAAGCACTTAAACTCATAAAAATAATGATACATCTCATAATTAACTATAATAATATAAATTATGCATTTCTATCTAAAGCCAGTTCATTTAGGAACTCTCTTTCTAATTGAGTAATACCATCTATATAATTATCTCTTAATCTTTCTTCTTCAACCAAGCCTAATATTTTACTACGTGCCTCGTCAATTCTTTGCAAATATAATTGAGGTTTTCTTAGTAATTTTTTTCTTTCTTTATATCTTTCTTCTATGACTGCTTCATGAGCACTTGGGTATTTTTTATCACCAGTTGACCAAACCAATTGTGGCTTTAATGTATTCCTATTTTTAGTAAATACATTAATATTCGTACTAATTCCTCGTTTTTGAATTTCAGCTAATTCTTTTAAAACTGGTTCATACATTCTATCGTGATTTGACCTAGCTACAGGTCTTGGTTCAAATCCTAATTCGATTAAACTCATATCCCTTTCTATAGTAGACAAAAAACTTTCATATTTATCTACTGCCATAACATTAATGTCTACTGTATATCCACTTTTTCTAAACTTTTCCATTCCATTATAATCTTTTTCGCCTTTACTTAGTGAAGATTCTCTTATTATACTTAACCTATTTGCCATTAATTTATCATATATTATAGGTTTAGCAAATTTAACAAATTCTCTTGAGATTGTATAGCACTCATTTGGTAATAGTTTCAATAATTCGTTATAGAACTTATGGAAAGTCGCAATTTTGTCAGAACCTATTTCTACAGCACATTCACCATTTTCTGAAATCTGAGTTTGTAAAAATCTAATTAATGTCGTTTTTCCTGAACCGGGTTGCCCAGCTGCATATATAATTTTTGGTTTATCAGAAGATAAGTCACTCAAATTTCTAGCACCATTTTTTTGTCTTTTTGCTTCAATAAGTAACTGAGTAAAAAAATCTTCAATTCCAATTCTTATGTCTTCTTCATTTAATCTAAATTTATCAAAATTATCCATTACTATTCCCCATTCTTTTTAATGCTTGTCTTAATTCTTCATCATTCATTTTATACATTTCTTCTTTTTCATCTAACAATTTTTCAATATTCTTAATTAATTCTTTTTTATCTAATTTTCTATTTTCTTTAATAAAATTTGCAATTTTCTGTTGCATAATATATTCTATAATATCTACATTATCCATACTTAATTTCCTCTATATCCAATCTTCAACTAAAGAATCCTCTATATGTAAATTACCTTTACCTGTTGCCATAAATATACCTTTTTTATTTACACCGTGGTAATCACTTCCACCACTTCTTAATAATCCTTTTTCAGCTGTCAAATCAAGTAAATATTTTATTTGCTCATCAGTAAATTCACTATGGTAACATTCTAATCCATCTATGCCATAATTTGTAATAATATCATTAATAAAAGCTTTTTTATCTTCAATTGCCTTATATATAAATGCATGTGCCATAAATGCTAATCCACCACAATCTTTTATAGCTTTTATAGCCGTTTCTATAGAAGGATAATCACCGCTTTTGTCAATATACAAAATACTATTCATATCACCACAATATTTTTTATTAAATGTTGTAAAATCATTTAATATATCATCTGCATAAACGCCTTCATTTTCTTTATATTTTTTTAAATCAGTATAAATTGTAAAGCTTGCCCAATCAGATTTTGGATTCCAATCTATCTCATCTTTTGGAGTTAATTTAAAACCTAATTTTTGACAAGCATCATATGTTAAATCAAAATATTTTTTTTGCAGAATCTCTTTTGATTTATCTTTATAAAAATCTTTCACCCATTTACTCATTTTTTCTAAATCATATTTATATCCTAAAACTTCAATAGTTCTTTTTTTATATATGCATTTTATTTCTATACCAGTAACAATTTTACCTGAAAATAGCTTATCTAAATGATGTTCTTTTATTTCTTCATGTGCATGAAGATTATCATGGTCAGTTATTGATATATACTTTAAATTTAATTTTTCAGCTTTTTTTATTAATTCTTCAGTACTATCTGAACCATCAGAATTATTTGTATGCATATGTAAATCTATCATAAAAATCACCTCAAATTTATTATATAATATTTTAATATGCTTTGTCCATACTAAAAGTTCAATTTAATCCTAAACACTCAAGTATTTGCTTTTTACTTATACTTCCCTCTCTCAAAATTAATGGATATCCATTTTCAATCTTTACTATTGTAGAACCAATTCCAATCTTACTTTTTCCACCATCTATATAATAATCTACTTTATCTTTGAAATCAACCATTATATTATTAATATTAGTTCCAGAAGGTCTACCAGATATATTAGCACTTGGAGTAGCTATTGGAATATTTGCATATTCAATAAGTTTTTTAGCTATTATATTATCTGGCATTCTAATTCCAACAGTATCAGTATTATTAGTTAAATTATCTGGAACAATATTTTTCTTTTTTAATATAATCGTAAGTGGACCTGGAAAAAACTTTTCCATTAATTTATATTCCATATCAGTTATATTACAAGCTACATTTTCTACCATATCAATGCCTGAAACAAGTAAACTAATAGGCTTAGTTGTAGGTCTTTTTTTTACTTTATATAATCTGGATATAGCTTCTTTATTAAGTCCATTTGTTCCTATACCATATACAGTTTCAGTTGGAAATACAACTATTCCCCCATTTTTTATTATTTCAGATATTTCTTTTAATTTATCTAAATTTATGATATCCGTACAATTTAAATAATTAATCATATTTAATCTCCTAAAAATTAATATCTATATTATTATATCACAACTTTCTAAAAATAAAAAGGTACTGGCATGCACCTTTTAGCTTGATACATGCCAGCACAGGATAATTGCTATGTGCTAAACTCGCCAAGGCTTTTTTAAGTCTCAAGGCCTACATGCCCAAGGCGGACGACGACGGCAGTAATGAACTTTCCTGAACATCATCATTTTTCTCTTTTTCAAGCAGAACCGTCTCATCATACACATATAACAAACCTCCTTTGCTCAAATTTGTTCGTATAACGAAACATTCATATTCTAATACATAATTGAAAAAAAGTCAAACATGGTATATAATTAGCAAAAAACGAAAGAAGGTTTATTATGATAAATATAGAAAACAATCCAGAATACTTAAATTCTTTTTTACAATATCAACTAACATATAAGAAAAAATCACCTGAATCAGTTAATCAATACAATTCAGATTTAATCATGTTTTTAAGATATATGAAATATCACTTTGGCTTAACAAAAGAAAAAGAACTTAATCAAATACAAATTAAAGATTTTACATTAGAACAATTATCTAAAATAAAGCAAGAAGATATTCATAGCTTTATATCCTACCTATCTATTAATCGTAGATGTGGTCCTGCTACTTGTGCAAGGAAAATTTCAACAATTAGGATATTTTTTAAATATTTAACAATTACATCTAAAATGTTAAAAGATAATCCTGCTCAAAACTTAGAAACTCCAAAACTTAATAAAAGACTGCCTAAATATTTATCTTTAGAAGATAGTAGAAAACTATTAGACAATACTTTTGAAGATGAGGAAAATAAAAATAAAGAAAGAGATTTTGCAATTATTACTCTATTTTTAAATTGTGGTCTAAGACTTTCAGAACTTGTTGGAATTAATATTTCAGATATTAAATTTGATGATTTAAAAATGACAGTTATAGGAAAAGGTAATAAAGAACGATCTATATATTTAAATAAAGCTTGCGTTGATGCAATTAATTCATATTTAGCTGTAAGACCAAAAGAAGGTGTAAAAAAAGATAAAAAGAATTCAGATAAAGCTTTGTTTTTAAGTAGTTATAGACAAAGAATTAGCAAAAGAACTGTTGAAAATATTGTTTCAAAAGAACTTCAAAGAGCAGGGCTTGACACTACTAAATATTCTACTCATAAATTAAGACATACTGCTGCTACTCTTATGTATAAGTATGGAAATGTAGATATAAGAGCTCTTCAAGAATTATTAGGTCATCAAAGTATATCTACAACAGAAATATATACCCATGTAGATAATGAACAAGTAAGAACCGCTGTTGAAAGTAATCCTTTAGCAGAATTTAAAGCTAAATAGTATTTTATAAAAGTTCTATAAGACTAATATTATGAACTAATTTTTAATATTAAACCATATTAGAAATCTAGTTTAAATATTAGTCTATTTTTTATTTATTTATAAAAACTTATCCCCTATTTTTATGTAAATTCATATTATATTATATGAAAGGAGGTATATGAAATTTAAAGATTTAAAAATTGGTTTTGCCTTAACAGGTTCTTTTTGTACTTTTTCTAAAACTATTCCTAAAATAAAAGAACTTGTTAAAGAAGGAGCTGAAGTTCTTCCAATAATGTCATATAATGCATATGAATTAGATACTAAATTTGGTAAAGCAGAAGACTTTATAGCTCAAATTGAAGAAATTACTGGAAATAAAATTATCCATACCATACAAGGAGCTGAACCTATTGGTCCAAAGAAAATGACAGACATAATGATTATTGCTCCTGCAACAGGAAATACAATAGCTAAACTTGCAAACGGAATTACTGATACTCCTGTTACAATGGCTGCAAAATCTCATTTAAGAAATGAAAATCCACTAATTATAGCCATATCTACTAATGACGCCTTAAGCGGAAGTGCTAAAAACATAGGTACATTATTAAACAGAAGAAATTATTATTTTGTACCATTTAAACAAGATAATCCTATTACTAAACCAAGGTCAATTGTTTTTGACGAAGAATACATTATTAAAACCATAGAATATGCTCTAAATAGAGAACAAATTGAACCAATATTATTATGAATATAAAAGTAATTCTATTATAAAAAGTGGGATTTTATTTCCCACTTTTCATATCTTTATATTCTTTTTTCATTTCATTTTCTAATTTTTCAAATTTTCCAACTCTTGAAATAATTGAAAAATCTTCAAATATAGATATAAGTTCAACTATCATCAATATTGCACCACATACTCTGGTTAGCATTGCTAATGATTCAACTGGATTAAATAATATAACCATTCCAAATAGACCTGTTAGAATTGACATAGCAAGAAGTACTCCCCAGTGGCTATCATAAATATCTCTAATATTTAAAGATATTTGAAGTTTGAATATGCTATCAACTATTATCCATATTCCAAGTATTATTGGTAGTAAAAAGCTAATATTATAATAGTTAATCATAAGTACAAATCCTAAGATTATATAAATAATAGCTTGTACTAATTCACTACTAAAGAACCTGTATTCATCCTTAATAGCAAAATATGAAACTAAATGAACTAATCCATCAAGTACAAGTATAACTCCAAATACAATCATAAGAACATTTACTGTACTTACTGGCTTAGTAAACATAAATAATCCAAATACTAATAATACAATTGATAAAATAATTGAGTTTCTGCCTAATTTTCTAACGTATTTTTCCATGATAAATCCTCCTTTGTTTTTTATATAATTATACTACCACAAGTTATTTAATTTGTGAATAGTAAATTAATTATTTATATAAATTCTTTATTAAAATTTATTTAAAAATAAACTTTTATTAAAAAAAATTAATCTTTATTAGCAATATATTTTAAATATGCAAATATAAATCCATTTAAATTGCCATCCATAACTCCTTGTACATCCCCTACTTCATAATTTGTTCTATGATCTTTTACAAGAGTATAAGGGCAAAATACATAAGAACGTATTTGACTTCCCCATGCAATATCCATTTGAACGCCTTTTAAATCTTCAATTCTTTCTTTATTAGCTTTTTCTTTTAATGCTAATAATTTAGATTTAAGCATTTTCATTGCAGTATCCTTATTTTGAAATTGGCTTCTTTCTGTTTGGCAAGCAACAACAATACCAGTAGGAATATGTGTTAATCTTACAGCAGAAGAAGTTTTATTAATATGTTGTCCACCTGCTCCTGAAGACCTGTAAACATCCATCTTTATATCTTCTGGATTTATATACACTTCATCATTATCTTTTATTTCTGGTAAAACTTCAACTGATGCAAAAGATGTGTGCCTTCTTCCACCACTATCAAAAGGAGAGATTCTTACTAATCTATGAACTCCATGCTCTCCTTTTAAATATCCATAAGCATATTCGCCTGAAACAGAAAAAGTAACACTTTTTATTCCTGCTTCTTCCCCATCTAAATAATCTAACTCCTCTACCTTAAATCCATTACTATTTGCCCATCTAGTATACATTCTATAAAGCATTTCTGCCCAGTCTTGAGCTTCTGTGCCTCCAGCACCTGGGTGAATAGTAATTATTGCATTATTTTCATCATACTTATCTGAAAGAAGAGTAGATATTTCTAATTCATTTATTTTATTTTCTAGATTTTTTATAGAATCTAATATTTCTTTTTCTAAATTATTATCATTTTCTTCTATAACAAGGCTGAAAATTTCATCTAATGTTGTTAAATCATTTTCTACATCTTTAAATAAAGTAACCTTTTTCTTTAAATTAGATATTCTTGATAGTACTTTTGATTGGTTTTCTATATCATTCCAAAAAGAAGGATTTAAAGTCTTCTTTTCTAAATCATCTAATTCTTTTTCTGTATCTTCTAATTTAATTGATTCTTTCAAATCTTTAAGCTTAGTTTTTAAATCACTTATTTTTCTTGATACTTCATCTATGTCTAGCATAATGTCTCCTTAATATATTTATTATGTATAAAGTATATCATATATTGTAATTAATTTCTACATTAATATAAAATAAAACAAAGCATCTAGCTTATGCTAGATACTTACTTAAAATACTTATCAATAATATTATCTAATTGTTCTTTTTCTTTGCCAGTAATTATTGCTTCTACAGTTTGTACATTATTTGATGAAAGAATATGGTATTTATCTCCATAATCTTCAATGCCATAACTTTTATTTTTACTTTCATCCTTATGATTATATTTTATAGAATAACTCATAAATCCATCACAAGTTTCTGATGTAAAAGAAGCATTATTTATAATATTAATAATCTCGTTTGCTTCTGCTTGATTTAATGTACAAATTTTTGCATTATTTACATCTGATAAGCCAAATTTTTGAATTGTTATAATAATATCTTCATTACTTGTTTTGTTTTCGAAATTTATATTATTTTCAATTTCATCATTATTTTTTACTTTATTATAGTCTACTACAAGAAATATTACTCCTAGTATAATTATAATTGCAATTATTATTAAAATTATTTTAATTACTTTTTTCATAAAATCCACCCTTTATTAATATAAAATAAATACTAAATAATTATTTAAATTTCTTCTAAATATTTAACCTTTTTCCCATTAGCTATTGCATATTCAATTTCAGATTTTGTACTTTCTCCTATATATCCATTTAAATTAATTACATATATTTCATCAGATAAATCTATTTTTTCCCTATGCATTTCATCAAGCATCTTTTTCATTTCTACACTGATTTCACCTTTAAAATTGTTAAAAAAGTTTGGCGTAAAAACTATATTGCCTTTTAAGGTTAGTCTTTCTTGAACTTTTAAAAATTCTTCTTTAAATCTAATTGATCCACATAAAGTTATAATATTAAATTTTCTTCCAATATTGCTCACTTTTTTACTCCTATATTTTTTATTTAATACTATCATACAAAAAAGTATTAGGCAATAAAAAGTGTTAAACTTTTTACACATTAATATTATAATTTTTATCTAATAGTATTTAATAAACTTTTATTATACAAATCTTTCCAAACAGATGTGCTAACTGAAATATTATCATAACTCATATTGTATAAATCTTTAATTTCTTTTGGAACATAACTATCAATATACCATTTCTTCCATTCTTCCTCACTTTGAACCTTCATACTTTTATTCCATATCTCTTTAGTATTATTTTTGGTATCTTTTATATAAATTTTTTCTATACTATCTTCTAATTCAAAACTTGTTTCTAATCCACAGCAAGTATATTCTACACCTTTTGGTAATTTCTTTGATGCTATATTATAATATATTTCTTTGTCACCTACTAAAAATTTATATGAACCAGTTAAATAATTATCTTTATATTCTTCAGAATATAGGTATACTTCCAACGTTTTATATGTGTATGTTTCGCCTGTTGAAGAATTTATACCCTGGTTTTCTTTAATATACATATACTCTACATTAAATTTATTTACATCAACATATAGAGGTATATCTAATAAAATATTACTGTTAAAAACATTTACTAAAAAAATTGTTAATAACACAATTAAAGTTAATAAAATAGATAACTCAATAAGTAACTTTCTTCTCTTTTTATAACCTTTCAAATAATCAATTTGACTATCTTGACTACTTAACTTCTCTAAGTTACCTTTCTTATTCATATTAGCAAATTCTGCTTTACATTTCATGCAGCTTTTTAAGTGTTCTTCAACAAGTTCTCTTGATGATTTACTACAAATATTATCAATATAACTTGGTAATAGATCTTGAATTATTTCACAATTTACTTCTTTCATAACAAATCCTCCTCTAATTTCTTTTTACCTCTAAAAAATACGACTCTTGCCCAATTTTCACTTTTATTTAGGATTTTTCCAATTTCCTTAAATGAAAAATCTCCTGTTAATCTTAAATACATAACTTCCCTAGTACTAACATCCAACTTTTGAATAGCTTCATATAGCCTAAATTTATTATCTTTTTTAATGAATTCCGCTTCTATATCTTTTTTATCTGTAATCTCTAACTCATCAATATGAAGTAAATTTTTAGGTTTTTTCTTTGTTTCTCTATATAAAATTTTCTTTGCAATAGATAGAAGCCATACATATATTTTACAATCGCCTCGAAATTTATCTATCTGATTAATAGCAACAATAAAAGTTTCTTGCATAATTTCTTCAGATAAACTTTTATCCCCAGTAATAGTAAAGATATAATTTTTTATTAAATTAGCATATTTCTTATAAATTTCATCTATATTTTCCATTGTTTTATCCTTCTATAAATATAGTGTATAAATTTAGATAATTTGTTACAAAAAAATTAGAATATTAAAAGAGCCTACCATAAATTTGGTAAGCTTAATATTTTATTTGTTTAATCTTTCTAACACAATTTTAGCATAAGAACAACTTGCAGTAAGTTTCTTGTTTTCTTTTTTTGCATTCTCAATAATGCATTCAACTAATTTTTTTGCAATACCTTGACCTTGGTAAGAACTATTAACTTCTGTATGAATTATATTCCATAATTTATCATTATCTTCATAAACACATTCTCCTATTTTCTTCTCATCATCATAAGCAATAGATTTATTATTTATTTCATCATATTTTATTTTTATCATAATTTTCCTCACCTATTTACTTCTTTGTAATTCTTCTGGCCAAACATCTTCAAGTGTAATACTTTTCATTCCATCATCACTTTTACTTAGTATAATTGATTTATACTTATATTTGCTTTTCTGCTATAGATATTAAAATGTTTCTGTAAAATTTTTTCTTTGAGTATATAAAGAATTTCCTTCATAATCACTTGCTTTTAGTATCTAAATATGAATAATATTCTTCTACTTCATTCCTAATTTTATTACCATCTACTAAAGAGGTGTTTAATTTATCTTGCATATCTTTCGGGAATATTTTTTCCATCGATTTCTTATTATCTTTGCCATTAGCTGGTACCTCATAATCTACTATTTCATCATTTTTAAAAATAAATTTATATGGCATTGAACTTCCACTATTATTTATTAATTTACCATCTTGAACATAGTAGCTTTCTACTATAGCCCAAACATAAACATGTATTTCAGTTTTAGTTTCTCTTATTCCTAATTTAGCAAGATCAGTAAATACTTTAAAATCGCTTACATTGTAATTAGGCTTAGAATCTTTATTTTCTAAAAAATACTTAGGCTGCTCTTGACTTATAAGATATTGTTCTACCTTTTCATATAGGTAATCTTTATCATTTACTATTTTTTCCTTAAAAGTAAAAATTATTGCTATAAATGTCAGAAAAGTTATGAGCAATATTATAACAATTGCGATTATAATCATAATTTTCTTTCTACTCATAATATACCTCCATTATTTTAATAATTATTTTATAATATAATAACATAAATTAATAATACTTTTCTACTATTTTACATTTATTTCAAATAAAACATAAAAGGACAGATATTTTATCTGTCCTTTAGTATTATCTTTTTAATTTTAGTCCATCTTTAAAAGCTTCTCCAACCCTTTCTGTTACTTTATAGTATCCATGAGTATATGGGTCAAATGCTATTGCATTAACTTTTGATATATCTATATTATCTCCATTCATTACTTTTTCATCTGCAGTTATATTTACTATTTTGCCTATCACACCACAGCCATATTCATCATCTTGGTATTCTATAAATTCACATTCAAAGCAAATAGGAAATTCATTTATAATTGGTGCATCTACATTTTCTGATTTTGTAGCTGTTAAACCACTATTTTCAAATTTATTAGGTGTATTATTTCCTGATACAATTCCAAAATAGTCCGCTTCTACTACATGGTTACTATCTGCAATACTTACAGTAAATGCTTTTCTCTTTTTTATATTTTTAACAGTCTTATGTGTTTCTGTTAAATTTAATATTACTTGATCTTTGCTTAGCATTGTTCCCCATGCTGCATTCATTACATCAACACTTCCATCTTCATTGTATGTTGCTATCATTAATACTGGCATTGGAAATATTGCCTCTGTGTTTTTTATAATTTTTCTCATATCTAATTCCTCCCTATATTAAATTTTAATAATTATATACCTATGCATTTTTCAGCTAATACATAAAAATTTATCATTATTATCTTATTTATGCTCAAGCCATTTACACTTTGTTATTTCCATATTAGAAAATGTTGCTTCAAAAGAAGAGTCTTCTGGAGAACATGCATAAATTCCAAATTGTATTTCATTTTCACCTTTATACATATGGCAAATTCGCATTTGCTTAAAATTAATTCCATCTATTGAGCACTCAATACAATAATCTGATTCTCTTCTACTTAATCTATACCACATTGATTTAATTGATGAACTAATATCTGTTGTTGCCCAATCTGAATATCCATTGTTTGTAACAACACTTCCAAGTCTTTGGTATTCTTCATTTTCATATTCAATAGATGCTTTTAGCCAATTCTCACTATCTAGATATATTACAATACCACATTGGTCAAATCTTTTTTTAGTATCAAATTCTGTTTTTACTATAAATGAAAAATATTTTTCATCTGATTTAATCTGCAAAACTGGTGCATTATCATTTTGAAATCCATAATATGTCCTTTGCCATAAATCTGTTTTAGGTTCTGTATGAATTATTATTTTATCCTGAGTAATAGAATACTTTTTAGGCTTTCTAATCCATTCTAATTTATTTACATCAAATTCCATATTTTTCTCCTATATTAATAGCTAATTTTTTTTTGATTTTATTTTTTACTACAATTATCTAAATTATACTATACTAAAAATTATTAATATAAAATATCTTTAATCTTTCTTTTTAGTTAAGAAAATTCCAATGATTAATCCAATAAAGATAATCGGTAATATTCTAATAAATAACCATTCAATAGAATGAAAAGCAACTCCTAGAACTTCATTTTCGGGCTTACTATAATCCCAATTTAAGTATGGACTATTTAATAAAATTAAAGATATAAAGATAATTATTACAATTATACATAAAGATATTAACAACCAGTGTGCTATTTTTCTTCTTTCTTTTTTTCTGTGTGATAATTGTAAGTTTATTATCTCTAGTTTTTTAGAAATTGCTTTTAAATCATCTACTTTAGATTCAGAAACTTTTTCTCCAAGTAATGTACTTACAGGTGTACCCAAAATTTCTGATAAAGTAATTAGCATTTCTGCATCAGGTACTGACAAACCTTGCTCCCATTTAGAAATTGTTTGTCTAACGACATTCAATTTTATAGCTAGTTCTTCTTGTGTAAGTCCTTTTGATTTCCTTATTGATCTTATGTTATCTTTTAACATTTTACAACAACTCCTTTCTTTACTAATATTATATAAAGAATAGTCCGTTGCTACAAGCAATGCATATTAACATTTGAAATATATCTTATATAATTGCACTTTTTACTTATATATTGTGAGTTATATTATTCTTTATCTTTTTTGCTATTCCTATATAATATGCTAAATGTTAGTGTAAATAGCATTGATATAACTGAATATCCTACATTGTCTAATTTATGAGTAATTACCAAATATCCACCAACCAAAGTTAAAATTGCAAAGACAAGACTTAAAATCAAAAATATTTTTACTTTTAATTTTTCTTTATTCATAACCTTTACATCTCCTTTATATATTGTAATTTGTAGGGATGATTATATAATAATATAATAATAAATTACAGGTAGTTTTTGAGCTACCTGTATACAATTATCTCTCATAATCATCCATATCTTTTTGACTTTTAAAATTTGTTCTTATAATGTAATTTAAATCTTCTATTGC
>CAWVEX010000007.1:0-5067 GCA_963928415.1 Bacillota bacterium
TGTACAAACTCCATATTATTAATATTAAATGCACCTACTGCAAATTTTTCTGCAATAGATTTTTCAAACATATTTTTTGTTGTTACTAATGACATAATTATTACCTCCTCATTTGCTTATGATTTTATATTTAATTATTTGCATTGTCAATACTGACAACCATTTCTTTACTAAGTAATTCAAAGCCTGCATTTTTTGCAACTTTTCTTGATGGAATATTATTTTTATTTACCCAGTATGTAGGAATAAGACCTTTTTTCAAACATTCATATGCAATTTTCTCTACCACTTTTGTAGCAAATCCTTTATTCTTATATCCATCTTCTGTTTGAATTACAATGTTTGCCATATTACTTGTTATATTCGATATATATCCTAATGAAACTATTTTATTATCCTTGATTATTCCATGATTAATTCCGCCAAGGCGCTTTTATTTTATTAAATTCGTTCCATTTTTGTTCTTTATATTTTAGCTCATTGCTTTTCTTGACAATATTATAAAAATATTGCTTTTTACTTTCATCAATTATTTTTATATCATCACAATTGACACTTTTTGTATTCGACTGTTTTATCAATCTATACATTTCTTTTATTTCAAAAGTTTTAAATTCATTCCAAGCAAATTGATTTAAGAAATCTTTTAAATTATCTTCGTTTAATTCTTCAATCTCATTTATTTTTTTATTTAATTTATCGGCAATTTTGCTTGAACATGAAATAACAATATTATTATTTATATTTGTTGCAATTATGGGATAATAAAATCTTTTTGCATATAAAATGTCTCTATTAGGTGATGAGACTACTGTTGATATTTTTCCATATTCAAACTCTTTTATTCCTAAAAAATCATTATAATTTTTCAATTAAGCTCTCCTAATTATACTAATTTATAAATCATTAATTTATTTCTTTTTCTATAAATTTACCATCTTCAAATACAATATCATATGCTTTTGAATTTTCATAATTTTTAACTATTTTATAATCTGTGTCTGAGAATATTAATGATGCATCATTATCAATAGCTATACCTCTTAAATTATTTTCCTTTATATTATCAAAAAACTGCTTTTTCTTTTCTTTACTTTTTTCATCATAATGTACACAATTAATCATATGTATCAAATCAAGGCCTTCTATCATTTCATAATTGTATTTAAACCAACAATAGCTTCCTGCACTCATTCCTGCTAGAATAATACCATTTTTGTATGCCTCTATTAAACATTTATCTATACCTTTACTTTTCCATACATCCATCATAAATTTAGTTTTACCGCAACCAACATAAATAATATCACTACTTAAAATCTTTTTTCTAATTTCTTCAAATGTGATGTTACTATTCAAAACACATAAGTTTTCTACGATTGCCCCTAAACTTTCATATGCATTTTTAAAACTGATGTAGTAGTCTTCTCTTTCGCTTGAAGCGGTTCCTATAAATAAAACCTTAGGGTTAACTTTGGTAGATAGTTTCATTATTTCAAAATCTATTTTTCTTGGTGAATATGGTATAAAAACTTTTTCTTTGTTTTTTAAATCTACTAATCCTCCTATACAAATTATTGTTCCCATAAATATTTTCCTCCTACAAAACAATTATAACATATTATCTAATGGTTTAGCCAACTCATTATCATACAACACTTTCAATTCGTGAAGCGGTCTAGTCATAGCGACATAAAGCAACTTCATTTCCATATCATTATTTTCATCGTATTTTAGCTTTGAAGCATTTGAAACAATAGCTCCATCAAACTCTAATCCTTTTGCTAAGTAACTTGTAATAACGCATATTCCGCCATTATACATGGTATCAGAATCTGTAATATTAACGCTATTAAATTTTTTATTAAGCCTTTTACTTATTGTGCTTGCCTCATCTTCATCTTTGCAAATAATTGCAATTGTTTTAAAATCTTCTTTTAAATATTCTTCTAAGATATTTTCAATCGTTTTAATTTGCTCATCTACACCACTAAAATTAATAAACTCAACATTTTTCCCGTGTCTAATAACAGGTTCTGCTACATTTAATCCTAAATGTTTAGTTATATTACTTGCACAATTCATTATTTCTGTAGTTGTTCTATAACTTTTGTGCAGATTTTTTATTTCACATTTATTATTAAATGCTATTTCCTGCACACTCTCCCAATTCTTAATTCCTCTGTATTGGTATATTGATTGAGCTAAATCTCCGAAAATGCTAAATGTTGCATTACTTAATAGTTTCTTTAATGATACAAAATTAAAATCTCCAAAGTCCTGTGCCTCGTCTATTGCAACTTGCTTGTAGTTTGCATATTCTCCTACACCATTAATACAAGTTTTTAAATATATAAGGCTACTTAAGTCCTCAAATTCAACTTTTTTATTTTTTAAATTTTTAATGTTATAATTTATATCTTCAATTTTTATATTATAATTACTCAAATCTATATATTCATTTATTCTACTTAGAAAGGTAATATATGTTTTATAAATATTAGGTAATAATGGATTGAAAAACTTATTTAATCTTTGTTTAAAGCCTTTTGAAAGTTCTTTTTCAATGCTAGACAAAGTGTCCATTTCTTTATACTTTATTTCATTAGATACATCTTTAGTCTTTTCTTTAAACTGATTTTGCAAACTTTCTTTTATATTATCTAAATTATCTTCTATATACTTTTGCAGTAACAGTTTTGTTCTATTAACTTTTTTCTCAATATTGTCATAAATAACAGGGTTTTCAATCGAATTATATGTATTCTTAATAAATTCCGAAGAAAATATAACATAGCCTTTTATTTCTATATTCTTATTTTGAATTATGTTTTTATCTATTTCTTCAATATATTTATCTAAAGCATTTTCAAACTCCATAGAAACTTTTAAATTTTGGAAATTAAGTGAATTAGGATTTTTAATATATTGTTTAATTTTTTCATCTTCACTAATCAAGGAAAAATCTTCATTTATGTACTCTTTGCAAAGTTCATCATAAGTAAGCTGATTAACATTATCTACATCTAAATCTGGAAGTACATTTGAAATATAACTTACAAAGAATTTATTTGGTCCAATTACTAGATATTGATTAGGCTTAACAGTATCTCTGTAGTTATATACTAAATACGCTATTCTGTGCAAAGCAACTGTTGTTTTACCACTACCTGCAACTCCTTGAACAATTATATTTTTATTTAATTGCTCTCTTATTATCTCGTTTTGTTCTTTTTGAATTGTAGATACAATATTTTTTAACCTATTATCTGCACTGGATGATAAATATGGTTTTAATAATTCATCATTTGCAACAGTATCAACATCTTGATAGCTTATAAGTTTTTGATTTTCTATATTAAATTGTCTCTTCAATAAGAGCTCACCTTCGCAAATACCCTCTGGTGCTATGTATTTTGTTCTTCCTATATTACTATCATAATAAATTGAAGAAATAGGAGCACGCCAGTCAACAGTAACAATATTATTCTCTTCATCTGTAACTCCAACCTTGCCTATATAGATTTTCTCTATGTTCTTTTCATTATCCCTTTTAAAATCAATTCTTGCAAAATATGGTTTGTCCATATTTTTATAAATTAACCTCATTTTATCATCATACATATTGATGAGACTTTCAATCATTATGTCATTATCTTTATACAGCTTTGGAACTGCTTTTGCTCTTTCTTCATAGTATGAAATTGTTTCTTTAAACTTATGTACTGTTTCTTTTAATTTTTCTTTTTCAGATTCAAATTCTAAATCTTCCATTTTAAATAAAAACTCCTTTTTACGTTGGGGACGCTCCTAAAACGAAAAAAAACGAAAAATAAAAGCAGATTAACTACTATTTAATATTAAATATTAATCTTCTGCTTTTATTTTAAGTAACTATAAAACTTTATCTATATCCTCTTTCATTTTATCAAGAACTTCAAAGCTTGCGTCAAATTTAGCTTGTTCGTCTTCTGAAAGAGATATGTTTAATATATCTTCAACTCCTTTATGACCAATTACAGCAGGAACACCAATAAATAGTCCTGAATGACCATAGTTACCATCTATATAAGTAGATACTGTTAGAATTTCTTTTTCATCATCTAATATAGTTCTAACAAGTTTAGCAAGGCCTAGTCCTATACCATAATATGTTGCTTTTTTTCTGTTTATTATCTCATAAGCTGCTTGCTGAACTTCTGTATATATTTCATCTAATATTTTTTCATCTTTACCTTTTTCTTTTAATATTTGAACTAAAGGTTTACATCCAACATAACTATGAGACCAAGCAACAAAAGAAGAATCTCCATGTTCACCCATTATATATGCATGAACATTTTTGGGAGATATGTCTAATCTTTCTCCTATTAAATATCTTAATCTTGATGTATCTAGCATTGTTCCAGAACCTATAACTTTATTCTTTGGAAATTTAGATACTTTTTCAACAACATAAGTCATTAAATCTACTGGGTTTGTAGCAATTACAAATATTCCATTAAATCCAGATTTTACTACTTGCTCTGTTATATCTTTCATAATACCTGCATTAGTTTTAGCTAGTTCTAGTCTTGTTTGACCAGGTTTTTGAGCTATACCTGCAGTTATTACTACTATATCTGCATCTTTACATTCATCATATTCTCCAGATTTTATTTCAATTCTACTACTTGGAGCACAAGCAATGCCATGAGCTAAATCCATAGCTTCACCAACTGCTTTATCCTTTAAAACATCAATTAGAACAAGTTCATTTACTCCACCTTGATTTTCTAAAGCATATGCCATACTCATTCCAACAAAACCTGTTCCAACTAATACAACTTTTCTTTTTGAAATCATAAAAATTACCTCCATTACTTATTTTATTATTGGCAATTTTTTTGTCAATATTCAAGCACATAGTATTATATCACTTGAATGCAACTAATGTAAAGTAAAAACTATTAAATTTTATACTAAAAATTAAGTAAAAACAATAAATATCCCCCGGCTTAGCCGGGGGTATTTTACTCGTAACGCCTAAAGGCTTTGTTACAAGCAGAGCCTCAAGGCTCATAGAGG
>CAWVEX010000008.1:0-5026 GCA_963928415.1 Bacillota bacterium
TATTTGTAGTACTGAGAGCTAAAGCCGAAGACTAGCGGTTATAAATAAGGTAGTGGGAGAGCTCTTACTTTGAACATTGAAAAGAAAGAACTTAACGACTTTAGACGTTAAGTAGGCATTTTTCTAACAGGGAATCCTGTTAGAAAAATGCCACTTACGTGGCGCCACTTACGTGGCGCTTTTTGTGCGTTTCAAGGCACAAAAGCGCTACGTAGAAATTAAAAATAAAATTTATATAGGAGGCGCTAAAATGGGATTTTCAAAAATGGCAAAATTTTTACAAGAAAAAAATCCAAATAAAATAGTAATATGTAGTATAGGTAATTTTTATTTATCAGTAGGAAAGGATGCTCTTCTTTTAAATAAGATTGCAAAATTAAGAATAGGTTGTACACAAGTAGGTTTATGCAAAGTAGGCTTTCCAATAACTTCATTAGAAAAATATACTAATATTATAAAAGAAAATGATTATGGTTATATAGTTTATGATATAGATAGAGATAGTGAAGAATTAATAGTAAAAGAATCATATGAAGGAAAAAATAATATAACAGAAAAGAATAACAACAAAGGCTGCTCAAAATGTAAAGATAATTTCAAGCATAAAGAAAAAGATGATATATATTTGCAAGCAATAGCTAAAATGTATAATTTAGATATAGATACATTACTTTAAATTTTATATATTATTTAAAATTATGGAGAAAAATATGGCAAAAAAGGAAGAAGAAAATAAGTTACTATTAATTCCAAAATCTGAAATATATATGCAATATATAATTGAATTAGTTATGAAATTGCCTAGAACTGAAAAATTCAGTATAGGAAATGAATATAAACTATCTTTATATAAAATGTTAGAAAATATAATGTATATCAATAAAATGAGCAAAGAAAATAAACTTGATGTAATAATAATACTAAATAAAATAGATAGTATGCTAAATACTCAAAGAATATATTTAAGAATTATGAAAAAATATAAATGGATAGATGAAAAGAAATTTAATGTAGCAATGAATCTAATATATGAGATAGGAAAAATATTAGGAGGATTAATTAAGTATTATGCCAAAAACAATTAGAAATGCATACTATCCAAATCTTACTTATGAAAAACTATTAAAAGCTCATTTGGATGCAAGAAAAGGGAAAGGTTCAAGAAAAGAGATAATATTATTTAATTTAAAACAAGAAGAATATATTAAATATTTATTAGACAAATTAGAAAATAAGACATATAAACATGGAGGATATACAGTTTTTTATGTAACAGAACCTAAACTAAGAAAAATAGAAAAATCTAAATATATAGATAGAATAGTACATAGGTGGCTTGTAGATAATATATTAAAACCATATTATATACCAAGATTTATACCAAATACATATGCTTGTATAGAAAAAAGAGGTATGCATAAAGCATGTTTAGATTTACAAAAAATGATGAAACATTGCAAAAGAATATGGAATAATTATTACATACTAAAAATGGACATAGCAAAATATTTCGATAACATAGATAAAAATATTCTATTAAGCATATTAAAAGAAAGAATAAAAGACAAAGATGTAATATGGCTAATAAATGAAATATTATTTGCAAACAAAAGAGAAAAAGGCTTGGAAATCCGGAAACTACACATCACAGATGTTTGCAAATATATATTTAGATAAAATTGATTGGTATGTAAAGGAAAAATTAAAGGTCAAATACTATAGTAGATACATGGATGATAGTGTAGCATTACTAAAATCTAAAGAAGAAGCAATTTTAGCTTTAGAAAAAATACGAAAATTTTTAAAAGAAAACTTGCATTTAGAATTAAATAGTAAAACACAAATCTTTAAAAGCTCTCAAGGAGTAAATTATTGTGGATATAAGATTAATGAATATAGGCTAAAAATAAGAGATAAAGGCAAGAAAAAACTTAAAAAGAAAATAAAATACTTAAAGTATGAAATAAAAAATGGGAGAATGTCAAGTAAAGATGCCAAAAGATATTTAGCAGGTCATTTAGGATACTTAAAAATAGCAAATACAAGAAATTTAGAATTAAAGCTATTTGAACAATGAGTATATTAATAGATTTGATATAATAATTAAAAAATCTTAAAAGAATATTTTAAGCCAGAAGTAATATATAATTTATATAATACAACTTGGGATAAACTAAAAAGGCTAACTCTAGTGATAATCGAGTTAATCGCGGAGGCAATTACAACAATTTGGGCTCAGAGAATCCAGCTTCTAATCGTAACAACAACAATCCTGACAACACTAACGACAACATCGGTTTTCGAGTCGCTCTAATATTATTTCAGATTATATATTTTACGGAATATATACAGTAAAATATTAGATATTAAAGGAGTTTATCCCTTCCTAATTTAGGTAAACACGAATCAATAAGGTTTATATTAGTAACTAATATTTAGTGAATATATAAATCTTATGCTTAATAAAAAATATAATAACAAATAATAATAAATTTATTTAAAGTAAATAAAACAAATTTTTTTGAATGCATAAAAAAGATTAAAAATAAAAGGTAAAATTGAAAAAATAAAAATATGAACAAAGTTTTTATAATAGTAAAAATAATAGAATATAAATATAATTTTTCAATTAATAATAAGAAAAATGCAATATGTAAAATTAAAGGTAGGTTATTAGATGGGTTATTAATAAACTTACAAGCTAATAATAGCCAAGCAGATAAATGTTTAAGAATATTGCAAAGAGAAAAAACATATATGGTATATGGATATATAAATTCAAATATGGAAGTAATTATTGAAGATATAAGAAAACTTTATTATTAAAATCTGGAAATTTTTTATGGTAAAATACTTGACTTTTACATAAAAAAAATATATAATTAAATTATCATAAGATGAGAGCAAGAAAGAGTGGAACAAATCCACTCTTTCATTACGTAATTAGGGATTTTTATATATTTTAATTTAAGGAGGAACAATGACAAGTCTAGAAAAAAAGATAGAAGACTTAGTTAAACCTATAATAGAAAACTTAGGGTATAAGGTATATGATGTAATGTACCAAAAAGAAGGAAAGGATAATTACTTAAGAATATTTATAGATAAAGAATGTGGCATTGACCTAAATGATTGTGAAAAAGTAAATGATAGCGTAAATGATATCTTAGATGAAAAAGACTATATCAAAGCACAATACTATTTAGAAATATCTTCACCGGGCTTAGAAAGAAACTTAAGGCGTGATGAACAATTTTTAGAAAGTATTGGTAAGAAAATAGAAGTTCATTTATATAATTCAGTAAATGGATTAAAAGTTCTTACTGGTATACTTAATGAAGTTAATGAAAAAGATATTCTTATAGATGATATAAAAATAGATAAATCAAATATTGCAAGTGCAAAAACTATATATAATTGGGAGGAATGTTAAAAAATGAAGAAGAAAGTTACAAAAGTAGTAAACAAAGGAATTGATACAACAGAGCTTATAACAGCAATGGATGAACTTGAAAAAACAAATGGTATTAAAAAAGAATTTTTAATGGAATCTATTGAATCAGCTCTAGTTATAGCTTATAAAAAGAATTTCGATTCTAATGATGAAAATGTAAAAGTTGTTATAGATAAAGAAGATGGACAAATGCATGTTTACCAACAAAAAGAAGTAGTTGAAGAAGTTACAGATGACAAAAAAGAAATAAGCATATCTGATGCTCAAAAAATAAATACTAATTACAAAATAGGAGATATAGTTAATTTTGAGCTTATGCCTAAAGAATTTGGTAGAATTGCAGCTCAAACAGCAAGACAAGTTATTACTCAAAAATTAAGAGAAGCATCAAGAGATGTTATATTCAAAGAATTTGCAGATAAAGAAGGAGAAATTATAACAGGCCTAGTTCAAAAAGCAGATGGCGGTGCAGTTATAATGGACCTTGGAAGAATAGAAGGTATAATGCCAAGAAAAGAACAAATACCTACAGAAACATATCATGTAAATGATAAAGTAAGAGCTTGCATTATAAAAGTGGATAAAGGAGTTAAAGGTTCTACTCAAATTATTCTTTCAAGAGCAAGTACAGAATTTGTAAGAAAGTTATTTGAAATAGAAATACCAGAAATATATGAAGGTGTAATTGAAATAAAAAGTATTTCAAGAGATGCTGGTTCTCGTAGTAAAGTTGCAGTATACTCACCAAATCCTAATATTGATCCAGTAGGTTCATGTGTTGGTCAAAAAGGTATTCGTATTCAAAATATTATAAATGAATTAAATGGTGAAAAAATAGATGTTATAGAATGGAATGAAGATCCATCAATATATATTTCAGCAGCTCTTCTTCCAGCTAAAGTATTAGCAGTAGATATAAAAGAAGATGAAAAGTTTGCACAAGTTATAGTTCCAGATGATCAATTATCTTTAGCTATAGGTAAAGCAGGTCAAAACGCAAAGCTTGCAGCTAAACTTACAAACTGGAAAATAGATATTAAGAGTGAATCTCAATTTAGAAAAATTATTGAAGAAAAAATGGCAGAAGAGAATGAAAATACTGATGAAACTGCTAAAGAAGAAAATGATGCATCTTCTAATAATGAAGAAGTAAATTCTGAAAATGAAAATAATCAAGAAGAATAATTAATCTTTAAAGCCTAAATTAAGGCTTTTAGGAATAATTTTATAAAATAGTCATAAAATGTTAATTAAGAGAATATAAGAGGTGTAATGTTGAAAAAAATTATCATAAACAAATATAACAAAAATATTGCAGGGGGTGATTTTATTGGCTAAAATAAAAATACATGAATTAGCAAAAGAATTAAAACTAGGAAATAAAGAAGTAATTGAAATAGCAAATAAGTTAGGACTAAAAGTTACAAGTCACTTAAATGCAATTGAACCACAAGATGCTGATAGAATAAGAGAAAAAGCAAAAGGTGAAGACAAAAAGGGAGAGGTTAAAACTACAGGTCAAGTTATACGGGGGGGGGAAGTTATTGTTTCTGATGAAGAAGAAGAAAAAGA
>CAWVEX010000009.1:0-4138 GCA_963928415.1 Bacillota bacterium
AAAAATAAAGTTCTTTCATCAATATTTGCTAGTCCTGATATTTTATTATTGGATTTCATAGTAACATTGTTTTTTTCTCTTTCAAAAACCATATAGAATTTATTTATCTTTTTTATATATAGCCATTCTGAAACAATACTATCCTTTAATACATCAAAACCATATTTATATATTTTGTTATTTTTTGCTAGTATTTCAACTTCTAAACTAATTGGTTCATTATTTATCATATAACTATATACATTATCTTCATCTATTGGAGAGTTCTTTTTAGAATCATCACTAACTAATATTCTTTTTTTCATATAATCAAAAGCTTGTAATACATTAGTTTTTCCACTTGCATTAGCACCATATATTGCTGCTACTTTTAAGAGATTAACTTGATCTGTTTTTACAACATTATATTCATGTTCTTTTAATGATGTAGCTTCCATATCTAGTACATTTTCATCTTTAAATGATTTAAAATTTTTAAAACTAAATCTTATTAACATTTTGATTTTCCTCCTCTCATACTATATTATATGATATTTTTTATAAAATATCAATAATTTTGAGATTTTTTCTCAAAATATCAGAGATTTGTTATCAAATATAATAAAGCATCTATAAAAAAAGATATAATTTTTATTTTAAATTATATCTTCTTTATATTTTGTTGTTATAAATTTAATTTAATTTTTTCTCCTGTATTCTTGTTTTTGCAATAATATATTATATAATCGTGTTTGGGTTTAGGGCAAAAATATTCACTAATAATGTCATAGTTTTTTATACATTCTTTGCAATCAATAATTACTTCAACTTTTGTTTGATTCCAATCATTTGATTTGAATATTTGCTTAATTTTCCCTTTACCACAAGGGCAGTCGATTTCATTAATTGTATCTATTTCATAACTCATTTTTCACCTCCAATTTCCAGTTCAATTTATTACTTTTATTTAAATTATCTTTAGCTTTTAATAACTGTAAATTTGTATAATAACATAATTTTATGATTTCTTCTTCTGAATTTGCTGTTGATAAAGGAATAATATGGTCAATATGTACATCTTCTTTGCCATCCCATTCAACACCATAATTTTTTTTATAAGTTTCTAATAGATATTTATATAAAGTCTTAAAATCACAGCCTACAATTTCTTCAATTTTCCCATCTTTTTGCTTTCCTTGTCTTCTAAAACTTTGATTTATTAAATGTCTTATTTGTGATTTAAAATGAAATATATCATCATTTTTCCTTCTACTATACATGTATTTCGAATGATAATCTCGTAGTTGTTCCTTATGTAAATCTGCATATATTTTTTTCCTTTGTAGCATTATTTCTCGATTTTCTTTATAATATTTATGTTGTTCTTCTAATATATCTTGTTTATTTTCTTTATAAAATGTATTAGTTCTTTTCTTTTCGCATTCTTTACACCAATTTCTATATTCATTTATATCATTTCTATAATAAAATTCAGATAAATCCTTAACTTGAAAACATACAAGGCATTTTTTCTTATGTTCTTTAAAAAGTTTATCTTGTTCTAGTTTTGCTTCATGTACAGCTTTGTAATGTTCATCTTGCATTTTTCTTTTATAATATCGTTCCATATTTAATTTATATTCACATTGTTTACAAACTGTAAATATATAACCTTTGCTATTTTTTCTAAATTGATTAATAGGTTTTTCAATATGACATTTACTACAAACTTTTGAAGTGGGTATTGGCTTATTTTCTTTTTTTACTTTTCTAAATTTATTCTTTTCAATCCTAATTTCTTTTTGCTTTGCTAGCATACAAGACTTACATTCATTTCTATAACATTGCGTATCTTTCCTAAAGTAAAATTCATTTAATGGTTTTTCAATGCCACATTTTATACATATTTTTGTTTCCATTCTTACCACCTCAAATTGTTGTAATTCTTCTTAATCTTTTTTTATTTTAATTATATATGTTAATGTTAAAATAAGAATGTACAAAAAATCAAATATAAAAATGTACAAAAATATACATTTTAAAATTTGAGAAAATACATTCTTTTTTTGTTATACTTTTTTAGGAGGTATAACAAAATGAAAACAATTTTAACTAAAAGAGAAAAAGAACTAGAGCTAAGAAAGGAGTTGTTAATATTGTCTACATTAGAAATTAAACCAAATTATTCTGCTTTAAGTAGAAAATATAATATAGATAGAAGAACTGTAAAGAAATATAATCAAGGTTATGATGGTAAAAGAGTTTCTATTCAAAAGAAATCTAAATTAGACAAATATCAAGATGAAATAAGAGAAAAGCTGTCTTTACCAGGAGCCACAATTTCAGGAACATATCAATTTTTTAAAGATAAAGAAGATATTGGAACTTATTCAAATTTTCATAGATATGTTAAATGTAGAAATTTAATTTCCTCGAAAGATAATTCGGCTCATCTAAGATTTGAAACAAATTTTGGTAAACAATTGCAATTCGATTGGAAAGAAGATATTTCTATGGTAAATAGCTATGGAGAAGTATTTAACTTTAATGTTTTCTCTGCTACCTTAGGTGCTTCTAGACTCCATGCATTTTGGTATAGTAAGTTAAAGACTAGAGTAGATGTTCAAAGGTGCTTAGTAAAAACATTTCAATTCATTGGAGGTGTTCCAGAAGAACTACTTACAGATAATATGAGTTGCATAGTAAATACACACACTCATAAATTTCAAAAAGAGTTTTTATCCTTTGTAAAGGATATGCAAACTACTGTACAAAATTGTAAACCTAGACATCCATATACTAAAGGAAAAGATGAATCTGCTAATAGATTTATGAGTTGGCTAATTCCATATAATCATGAATTTAAAGATGAAAAAGATTTAATAAAGATATTATGCGAAATTACTAAAAAAGTTAATTGTAAAGTTAATTCAACAATTGGTACTAGTCCAATCATGTTGTTTAAAAAAGAAAAGGACTATCTTAAGCCGTTGCCTAGTGAAAAAATATTAAATGAGTATTTAATAGATACAATCCGTCTTAAAGTATCTAATGATTCCTTGTTTTACTACAAAGGCAAAAGATATTCTGTCCCTCCCAAGTTTATTAATCATACTGTAGATATTCAAGAATATAATAATAAACTTTATGTATATTATAGCAAAGAATTAATAACAATTCACGACATTTCTGAAAATAATATAAATTACAAAGAAGAACATTACATAGCAGGTTTAAAAAGTGTTCTAATAGATAAAAAGCAAGCTGAAATAGAAAAACTAGCTAAAGAAAATTTAGAAAGACTGAAAGGATTAAATTAGGTGAAATATATGAATAATTATACTAAATTACTTAATAATTTATCTACATTAAAATTATTAAAAATGAGAGAAAAGTTAGATGAATACATAGATTTAATAAATAATAATAAAAAAGATGTTGTTGATGCTTTGTATGAGCTAACTAACCTAGAAATAGATATTATGAATGAAAAAAAGATTAGCCATTCTATACAATTTGCAGGATTTCCATTTTACAAAACATTAGAAGATTTTGACTTTTCTTTCCAACCTTCTATTAATAAAGATGAAATTTTAGACTTTAAAAATTTAAGGTTTATTGAAAAAGCTGAAAATATCTTGTTTGTTGGTAGCCCAGGTGTTGGTAAAACACATCTGGCTACAGCTATAGGAATAGAAAATGCTAAAAACAATCATAGTACATATTTTGTGAATTGTAATGATTTAATACAAAGTTTAAAGAAAGCATTTTTACAAAACAGATTAGAAGATAAGTTAAAAACACTTGCAAAATACAAATTATTAATAATAGATGAAGTTGGTTATTTACCAATAGATATAGAAGCTGCAAATATGCTATTTCAATTAATTAATAAAAGATATGAAAAGGCTTCTACAATAATAACGACCAACAAACCATTTGCTAAGTGGGGAGAATTATTTGGAGATTTAACAATAGCAAATGCAATTTTAGATCGACTTTTACATCATTCACATATAATAAATATAAATGGACATTCTTACAGGCTAAAAGATAAATTTCCAGAGGGAGAACTTGAAAAAAATCAAATTTAGGAATGTACAAAATTGTACATTTTCAAATTTGATAAATTGTACATTTTGATATTGACATTAACAAT
>CAWVEX010000010.1:0-22034 GCA_963928415.1 Bacillota bacterium
AAACTTTTCTGGTGATGATTACATAGAGGCAATACCCGTTCCCATCCCGAACACGGAAGTCAAGCTCTAATGTGCCGACGATACTTGTGAGTTACCTTGCTTGGAAAATAGGTTGTCGCCAGATTTAATTAAATATTCCTCGTTAGCTCAGTTGGCAGAGCGCTCGGCTGTGAAGCAGGTTATGTGACCAAAATGTTAGCAGCTCTATGTGGAAACATATAGATGAAAAAGGTAGCTAAGTCGGTGAAACTCGTAAATAAGAAATTATTCGACAATACCGAGCAAGGTTTTTTATAAACTATGTGTAGAGACTTTACACTACCTACCTAAGTCGTAAGATATGGTAAAGAGAAAGTCCAGACTACAAACTAAGTATTTAGTGCTAATGAAAATTAGTGTAGTGCAGTAACCGATAGGTCGTTGGTTCGAGCCCAACACGAGGAGCCATAGACGATTTTCGTCGAACCACTTAAAAGTCTTGATATAAAAGAGTTTTAAGATTCGATAAAAATCATAAAGAGAGAAGATAGTTTGATTTAAAGAACTATCTTCTTTTTTGCTATCTAATAAACAAAAATTTCCTAAATTTATAAAAATATTTCATAGAGTTGTTTTCTAAATCATGAAATTTTACTATTTTAATTTATATTTTTATATAAATTTATTTCCTCAAATAGTAAGAACTCGTTAAATAAAAATGTAATTGACAAATTATTCTATATATGGTATTATTAACATATTTAAATGGGAGGGACTTTAATTGGATAATGAGGTAAGTTACTTTAAAGAAAGTGAAACAAAAAATAGAAGAAACGTATTAATTGGTGGGGCTTGGCCTTATGCAAATAGTTCTTTACATTTAGGACATTTAGCAGCATTAATTTCTGGAGATTTCTTAAAAAGATATCATGAGTTATTAGGAGATAATGTTTTATATGTTTCTGGGACTGATTGCCATGGAACACCTATTACGGAAAGAGCTAAACGTGAGAATATAGAGCCAAAAGATATTGCAGAAAAGTATCATAACGAATTTAAAGATATTTTTGAAAAAATGAATTTTTCTTATGATTTATATACTAAAACTTCTGATGAATATCATAAAAAACATGTCGAAGAAATGTTTTTAAAAATGTACAAAAATAAATATATTTATCCTAAAAAAAACTTACAACCATATTGTGAACATTGTGGTAAATTTGAAGCTGATAGAGAATTGGAATTAATTTGCCCTAATTGTGGTTTAGTTACAAAAGGAGATCAATGTGATTGTGGATATGTTCCTAATGAAGATGATTTAATTGGAGCAACTTGTAGAGAATGTGGAAATAAAACAATACTAAAAGAAAACATTCATTTATACATAGCATTGTCAAAATTTCAAAATCAAATAGAACAGTATGTCAAAGAAAAACAAGAAAATTGGAGAATTGCATCAGTAAATGAAACTGAAAAATATTTAAAAGAAGGATTGAAAGATAGAGCAGTAACAAGAGATTTATCTTGGGGAGTTGATATTCCAATCAAAGGTTTTGAGGATAAAAAAATGTATGTATGGATTGAAGCTGTATTAGGGTATGTTACTGCTACGCAAAAAATTTGTGAAAAAAAAGGATTAAATTGGGAAGAATTTTGGAAAGATGATAATAATATTAAAATGTATATGTGTCATGGAAAAGATAATATAACATTTCATACCATAATTTTACCGGCATTATTGATGGCTATGAAAGAAAATTATCATTTGCCAGATGTGATGGTTGCAACACAATACTTAAATATAAACTCTGAAAAAATATCAAAAAGTAAAGGTAATGGGATAACAATACGACAAATGGTAGAAGAATATAATGTGGATTCTTTAAGATACTATATGATAGCTCATGGACCAGAAAATAAAGATGTAGATTTTACAGTGGAAAATTATATTAATGTCCATAATTCTGATGTGGTTAATAAATTTGGAAATTTTGTAAATAGAACATTAAGATTTAAAGGCTTAGAGGAAATTCCTTTAGGAGTTATGGATACACAAATGATTGAAGAGATTAATGAAACTTATAAAATGGTTTCTGAATATATAGAAAATCTAGAGTTTAAGAAAGCATGTAGTAAAATAGTTGAGTTGATTGAAATAGGAAATAAGTATTATGATGAAAGAAAACCGTGGATACAGAAGAAAGAAAATATAGAAGAATTTAACAATACTATTTATACTTGTACTAATGTAATTGCTAATTTATCTAATTTGATTGAACCAATAATGCCACAGACATCTAATAAATTAAGAGAATATTTAAAAATTGAAAAACCATCATGGAAACAAATACAAATAAAAGAAAGAATACCTCTTGATAATATAGAAATACTTTTCGAGAGAATTGATATTAATAAAAATAGATAATAATAAAAGCAAAACAGTATAAGCAAAAACTGATTTTGCTTTTGTTTTTTATCTGAAAAAGAAAGGTCGTGTTTTAAGTGAATAATATATTAAATAATGAAAACAAAGATGAAGTAAAGGAAGTACTAAAAAAAGTAATAGATATAGGAATAGATTTTAAATGTCAAGAAAATTTTGCTCAAAATAAATTCAAAGAGGAACAAATACAAGAGATTTTAGAAACACCAATAGAAGGAGTTGAACTAAAAAATATTGATAAAACCTACATTATGAGTTTTTCTGGAATATACAATAATACATTGGTTATGTTTGTGATGTCAAAAGTAATGGAATTTACAAAAGAAGAGCAAAATAGGATAGCTATATATTTGGTAAATTGTACTTGAGTTTTTATTATAAATAGTGATTATATATAAATTAGAAAGTGAGATAAAATGAAACAAATAATATTTTTAATAGATACAGATAATGCAAAATTTTTAATAGAAGATACTAATGGTAAATATAGATTACCTATGCTAAAAAGTTCAGATGGAATAGAAAATATTAGTGAAGAATTTTTTAAGAAATATAAAATTAAGATATCAAAAAGTAAGTTGGAAATATTAAAAGATAATAAAAAATATACATTAATTAGAACCTATATTAATAAATCTGAAAATGATAAAAAATATAAGAGCTATAAGTTAAGTGATATAAGTCAAATGATTTGTGATAATGATGAAAATCAAAGAGAAATATTAACAGATATTATGATTAATATATTAAAAGAATCGATAAAACAAACAATAATTGTGATAAATTAAAAAATGGACATATATATGTAATATATGTCTTATTTCTATTAATTGGTTGTTTAAATAGAAAAAATATGATATATTATGAGTAGAATTGGAGGAAAAAATGGAGTTAATAAGACCTTTTGTAAAATGGGCTGGTGGAAAAGGCGGATTGATCCCACAGTTAAAGAACTTTTACCCATTTGATTTAGAAAACGGAATTATAGAAAGATATGTAGAACCATTTATAGGTGGTGGTGCAGTTTTAATAGACATATTACAAAAATATGATGTAAAAGAAGCATATGCATTTGATATAAATAAAGATTTAATAAACTGTTATAATGTAATAAAAAGCAATGTAGAAGATTTAATTGAAGAATTAGATAAAAAAGAAAAAGAATTTTTAAAATTAGAAACAGATGATAGAACAGCTTATTTTTATGATATAAGAAGTAAATACAATTCTTATAAATTAGAAAAATTAATTGATGTAAAAAGAGCTTCTGAATTTATATTTTTGAATAGGACATGTTTTAATGGTTTATATAGAGTTAACAAAAGTGGAGAATTTAATGTGCCTTGTGGTAAATATAAAAATCCTACAATATGTGATTCTAAAAATTTAAGAAACTTGTCGGGATTAATTAAAAATGTAGTTTTTGAATATGGCGATTATAAAAAAAGTAGTAAATATGTTGATAATAAAACATTTGTATATTTTGATCCACCATATAGACCTTTATCTATTACATCAGGATTTACTTCATATACAAAAGAAGATTTTAATGATGAAAATCAAAAAGAGCTAGCACAATATTATAGAGAATTAAATAAGAAAAAAGCAAAGTTAATGTTAAGTAATTCAAATCCTAAAAATACAAATAAGGAAGATACATTTTTTGAAGATATTTACAAAGGATTTAATATAAATGAAGTTTCAGCAAAGAGAATGATAAATGCAAACAGTAAAGGAAGAGGAGAAATTTCAGAATTACTTATAACAAATTATGAGGAGACAATAGAATGTACAGAGGAAAATTCTATTATGAAGATGGTAGCTTCAAATTAATTGATAGTGACACATTTAAAGCACTGAAAAAATTTGAAGCTAAAACTTTTGATATGATTTTTGCTGATCCACCATATTTTTTATCAAGTAATGGAATTACTTGTAGTGGTGGAAGAATGGTTAGTGTAAATAAAGGAAAATGGGACAAAAGTTTAAGTATATCTGAAAAACATAAATTTAATAGAAATTGGATTAAAGAGTGTTATAGAATATTAAAAGATAATGGAACAATATGGATTAGTGGAACTCTACACAATATTTATTCGATAGGAATGGCTCTTGAAGAAGAAGGATTTAAAATTATAAACAATATAACTTGGCAAAAGACTAATCCTCCACCTAATTTAGCTTGTAAAACTTTTACACATTCAACAGAAACAATTTTGTGGGCAAGAAAAGATTTGAAAAATGTAAAATATACATTTAATTATGATGTAATGAAACAAATGAATGGTAATAAACAAATGAAAGATGTTTGGACAACTTCTATAACAAAACCATCAGAAAAAAAGCAAGGAAAACATCCAACACAAAAACCTTTGAACCTTTTAGAAAGAATAATTTTAGCATCGACTAATGAAAATGATTTAATTTTAGATCCTTTTTGTGGTAGCAGTACAACTGGAATAGCGGCAAATAAATTAAATAGAAGGTACATAGGTATAGATAATTCAAAAGCATATTTAGATTTATCGATAAGAAGATATGAAGAATTAAAGGAGGATTTATTATGAAAAGAGATTTTGCACAATGGCTACTAACTTTTACAGATAGTATTGCAAATTATAAATATTACATAGATTTTGAAACGATATATAAGAATGCTGAAATATATAAAATAGAACTAAATATGTTAAATTCTTTAATTGGAAGTAAAAATATAGAAAAAGAATTTGAAGATTTAGTAAAAAAATATCCTGAAGTTTTAAACTGTATACCTATATTATTAGCAGTAAGACAGTATGAAATAATTGTTTTAGATGAAGATGGAAATAAATTTGAATATAATTTTAAAAAAATGAATTATGATGTAGAGCAATATAAAGTGTTTATGAGAGAAACAGGTTTATTTGGATTATTAGAAAAACATCTAGTTAATAATTTATATGATTATGTTTTAGGCGTTGAATCTGGACTAAATTCTAATGCTAGAAAAAATCGTGGCGGACATTTAATGGAAGATTTAGTTGAAAAATTTATTCAAAAAGCAGGTTTTAAGAAAAATGAAACATATTTTAAAGAGATGTACTTACAGGATATAGAAAATAAATGGAAATTAGATATGTCTTTTATAAGTAATAAAAATCAAGCAACTAAGCGATTTGATTATGTAATAAAAACTGATAATTGTATTTATGGAATAGAAACTAACTTTTATGCTGCTGGTGGTTCAAAACTTAATGAAACAGCAAGAAGTTATAAAATGATAGCAGAAGAGGCAGAAAAAGTTGTAGGATTTGAATTTGTATGGTTTACAGATGGAATGGGATGGATCTCAGCTAGAAATAACTTAAGAGAAACATTTGATAGAATGGAGAATGTTTATAATATTAATGATATGAAGAATGGAATAATGAAAGAAATATTTAAATAAGGAAGGAAAATAAAATTAATGAGGTAAGAATACTAGAAAGTGAATCAGATTATTATAAATTAGAAGAATTTGAAAATATTTTATATAAGGTAGGAACAAGTGTAGTATTAATAGCACATCAAAAGAGTGGTATAGATGTTCAAGATTCTACTGGAAAACATCATAGCTTGTCAGAAGCAGTAAAAGATCCTAACGAATGGATAAGAATTGGATACATTAATGCACTTGAATATCAAAAAACAAGAATTCAAGGGATGATAAAAAATAATCTAAAAGAAATAAATACCAAATTTGCCACAATTACGGGAAGTGATTGCCATGTTTGGAGTGCATATCCTAATAAAGATAGTACAATAAAAACACCAAAGGAATATTTATCAAAAGTAAAATGTTTACCAACTTTTAAAGGCTTGTTATTAGCTTTAAGTTCTCCAGAAACGAGATTTGAAAGAAAAGATGAGGGAACATCTTCTAATTACTATTTAATACTAGTAATTATATGATATTTATTATATAATTTTTATAGGTGTGATTAATATTTTTAAAATAAAGAGAGACATAGTAAGAAATAGAAATACATACTTATAATTGTATCTATTAATTTTATATGATATAAATATTATAAAAATTCAAAAGAGGAGAAAAAATGAATTCGGAAGATTTTAGAAAATTATTACTTGAGTCAAATGATAAATTTAGTTTACTTTCTAATTCTAAAACATTAAGACAATATGATATGACTGTTGGAGAATTTGGTAATTTAATAAACGAATTTCTTACAGATAATGAAAAAGCAAGATTATTTCAAATAGAATATTTTAGAAATGCAAATCCATATATAAAAAGGTGTATATTGGATAATATTTCTGACTCTAATACTTTATTGAGTATAATTGAAGATTCTGATTTAATTGATAATATAGATACATCATATATCAAAGAGGCAATAAATAGACTAAATGATGAAGATAAGTTAAAAATCTTACATAATAGAGAATTTTTCAAAAAACGTGAATTTTATAGCTTTGAAATAACTAAAATAATAGGTTCATTATCAGAAGAAAATAAAGTTTCAATTTTAAATGATACATCTTTAATAACAGATACATTTAAATTAGATAAATTTGATATAGAAAGAATAATTGAAATTCTAGATAAAGATGAAGACAAAATGTTATTAATGGATAAATATCAGTTTGATAGTTATACTTTAAGTAAAATTATTCAAACGATGAATGATATTAACAAAGAAAGGTTTATAACTAAGACTAGAGAATTAGAACCTTATCATATAAAACAAATTTTAACAACATTTGATGTTAATAATTTAATGATTTTTTTGAAAGAAAATGAAGAATTTTGTAAGAATAATAAAATTGAACCTTATCAGGTTATATCTGAATTACCAGCGGATAAACAGTTGCAAGTTGCACTAAAATTGACAGCAATGGATTTTAGCATAGATGTTAAAAGAAAAATATTTGCAACTTTAAGTAATGAAGTTAAGGCTAATTTAAATAAAGATGATTACCCTCAAGAATATCAAGGAGCACTTAATGTAAAGAGCAAAAACAATCATATAGAAGTAGAACTTGATAGAAATCCTAAAGATTATGTTGGATTAGATGCTTTAATGTCAATAAATCCAGAAAAATTTTCAAAGGAGCAAAAAGATAAATTAAAACAATTGTGCATCGTTTGTCCTAATATGTGTATAGATAATACATTGGATAATAGTCTAGCTTTAAGCTCAACTGGAAAAGAATTTATAGAGGGAGAAAATTGGATTGAATCCGTATTAAGTACAATTAAACCTGAATATTCAAAAGCACAAAAGATTGCAATTATAGATAATGCTATAGGTAGAAGAATAAGCTATAGCCCGGATTTTGACACAGAAGTTTTTAATATATGGGATAATAGAGCACTATGGAAAATTATTAGTACTGGTTATGGAGTATGCAATGGTATTTCTAGAGTTGAGCAATATATGTTAGAAAAGGTTGGAATTCATAGTAAAATGGTTAGCGGAAAAAATCACTCTTTTCTAAAACTAGAAAACATGGAATTTGAATTAGCCAATGGAGAAAAAGTGATAGGAACAACACTACTTGATCCAACATGGAATTTAGCTCTTCAAAGATATGGATGTAAGCCAAATCATCTATTTTTAAGCTATGAAGATATGCGAAAAAGAGATATTGACTCTGAAGGGAGAGATACTGAAGCTCATAAAAATGATGAAGATCTTAAAGATGCGACATTTACATTGGATGTGAAAAGTCTTAGAAAACTATGCGCTAGTGTTGGATTGGCAAGGGAAGATGGACAATTTCCAGTTGTAGAATTTATAGAAAAATCTAAAAAAATTGATGAGCTCTTTGCTAATGAACCTGAAAAAAATATAGATGGTCAATTTAAATTGTTAAAAAAAGTATGCCCTGAATTTTGTTCTTGCCAAAATTCTACGATGTTAATGCTTAGAACTATATCTTTTAATAATCCTAATTTGAAATTTAAAAAGTGTGTTATTAATAGAGTATATGAAAAAGAAGATGAAAGCAAAACACCAGTAATGTTTGTATATTTTGAATCAAAAGAATTTGGAAGAAAGTTTTATTATGCAGATAAAGCACAAGGACAATTTATTGAAATGCCAACTAAAGAGTTTGAAAAGAGATTTGAATGCTATGATAAAGATTTAGAAAAAAATCATGGTCATAAACTATGGGAAGAAGAAGAAAAAAATCAAAATACTAATTTACAAGAAGACATATATGTTTCGAAAGGAGAAGACAGATGAGGTTACTTATTAAGTTAGTTAAATTTTTAAAAAGTTTATTTAAAAAAGATAAAGTTAAAATGATAGAGGCAACAAATCAGTATATGTCTCAAAGTAATTTTAACACTAAAAATGTAAATGTTGCTCAAACACAAGTGGGTAATGAGAATTATAGTAATACTAGTGCAATAAGTGAAAATAAGAAAAATGAATTTATAGATTCACTTAAAGTTAATGTAAAAGATATTGATTCGGAAGAAAAATGCATTATAGAAACACCAATTTGCGTTGGAGATGGACTAGGAATACAAACTAATGTAAGTGCTTGATATATTTAGAGTAGAAATCTTATTATATATCTGATAATAAAATTATGTGAAAACAGATGAAAGGAAAATCATAGAATGAATATAATATATGGAACAAGTAATAAAAATAAAGTTTTAGCAATGGAAAAAATTTTAAAAGAAAATAATGCAAGCTTTAATTTATATACTTTAGAAGATATAGGTTTTAATAAAGAAATTATAGAAGATGGAAAAACTTTTGAAGAAAATTCAGGTATTAAAGCTATGGCAATTAAAGAATATTGTGATGAAAATAATATTAATGACAAAATAATAATTACAGATGATTCAGGACTTTGCATAGATAAATTAAATGGTGAGCCAGGCATTTATTCTGCAAGATATGCAGGAGAAAATTCTACTCAGATACAAAGTCTTACTAAAGTATTAGATAAAATGAAAGATTATACAAATAAAGAGGATAGAACTTGCAAATTTGTCACACTTCTAACAGCTATTCTTCCAGATGGTGAAAAGATAGTAGCAAGAGGAGAGTGCAAAGGTTATGTTGCTAAATCTATGGGTAAACTTGGAGGATTAACATATATACCGATATTTATACCTAGCGGTTTTGATAAACCACTTAGCAATTTAGATAAAGAAACTTTTGAAGCAACGCATAATCATAGAGATTTAGCAGTTAAAAAACTATTAGAAGAATTTAGAAAAAGAGACATATATTAGAAAGGGTGATTTAATGGAAAAATTTGAATTAGTAGATAGAAATGGAAATAAAACAGGAAATATAGTTACATTAGAGGAACTAGAAAGAAAAAATAGAGTAAAATTCCCAGAAAATTGCTATTTACCAGTAGCAGGAGTTATAGTTATAAATGAAAATAATGAAGTATTACTAGAAAAACGTAGCAGTAAAAAAGTAAGCGGTGCTGGTAAATGGGGAATATGCGCAGGAAAAGTAGATTTTGGAGAAACTACCATAGATGCAGCTATAAGAGAAGCATCAGAAGAAATAGGAATAAAATTTGATAAAGAAAAATTAAAACCACTATCTACTGATTTAATAAAAGATGGTAGATTTTCAATTTATTATATAAAAGATAATATCCCTATAGATAGATTTAAAATTCAAGAAAGTGAACTAGAAGAAGTAAAATATTTTAAAATTGATGAAATAAAAAATCTAGAAAATAGCTTATTTGATTGGACAGAAAGTGTAGAAGCAGTTATAAAAGAAGAGGCTTAAAAAATTAAGAAATAGTGAATAACATAGATAAAGAACGTGTGGGAAGAGAGCTATAAAATAGCTCTTTTCCACAGACTAATCTTTTCTTCAAGCGAAAAGGAAACATTAAGTGAACTTGAAGATGGAACATATTCAAATGGAAAAGAATAATTATTTGTTTTTAAATACTTTTCTAAACCTTTTTGTGAAGCTCTACCATTTGTAACAATTTTATTTATATTAGGATATAGTTTTAAAAGCCAAATTATATCATTAAAATAACCATTTTTTATATTACTATCTAACGAGCCTTTTCTATCTGCTTTAGAGTAAATATCCCATAAAGCAATGTGATGCTTATACAAATAAGAGATTTTTTCATCATAATTATTAAAATTAATCTTCTTACCATTAAAACATATAGAAATAATATTCCAAAATTGATTAGTTTTATTTCCATAATATTCATTTCTTTCGATTGATTTATCACTTGGAAGACTGCCTAAAATTAATATTTTGGAATTTTTATCTATTATAGGTTCAAAAGATTTTTTTAGAAAACTGTCTATCATAAAATATTCCTCCAATAAAAGAATATCATAAATATTATATAAAATCAAAAAAATAGTAATTGGTGTATTCAAGATGAGAAAAAATCAGAAAATGAAGTATATTGATTAATTATGTAAATTGTGATATAATAAATATGTATTATTAATTTAGGGGGAAAGTTTTATGGAAAATGTTATTCTATATTTTACAGATTTAGAAGGTACGATGTTAAGGGAAAAAGACGGAAAGTATGATCCAGAAAAATTACAACAATTATTTGAACAATTATCTAACTTGCAAAAAAAACTTGATGCTAAAGTTAAGATAAATATAGTTTCACCAATATTTATGGAACATATGAAAAAATTGGTGAGCCAAATTAATTTAGAAATAGCTAAATTTAATAGATGTCATAGAAGTTCAGAATTAGATCCTATAAATTCTGCAATGGCTTCATTAGATAGCAATCAATACTATAGTCAAGATTATATATATGATGTAATTGAACCATTTCCAGATATAGAAAGAGATGGCGGAGAAAGAGGAAAGAGACAACATGTTGCTAATTGGATTTCTACATATCCAAATGCAAAGATGTATATTTATGCAGGGAATGGGAGAAATGATATTTTAGCTATGAGAAAAGTTTTAGAACAAAAAAATGGATATGTAATTTGTCCCAAAAACAGTAGAACCCAAGTAAAACAAATGGCAAGCATTGTATCAGAGAAAGAAGACATAGATGGAATAATTAGCAATTTAAAAATGCTAAACGGAAGATTTAGAACTCCAGATTTAGATGATGATGGAGATAGATAAAATATAAAATAAAAAAATGAATAAAAATAGAGAAATTTTCTAAAAATAGAGATATGAAGAAAATTATCTCTATTTTTTTATTTGTAATTATATTATCAGCTTTTTTGATTGTAAATATTTTGCAGTCAAGTTTTGCTGAGTCTAATAGATATATTTATGATGGAACTAATTTAGATACAAGCAAATATCCAGGTTTTAAAGAAAGACTAGATACAATAAAGAAAAATCATCCTAATTGGAATTTTGTAATTATGGAAACAGGATTAGATTTTGAACAAGTTATAAAAGCACAGTATACAGGACATCTAGATACTCCTAAAAATTTAATACAAGGAAAAAGTGGTGAATGGATTTGCTCAATATGTGGAGATAGAGTATATGATACTGGTTCTTGGAAATGTGCTTCAGAACAAGCTATAAGATACTACATGGATACAAGAAACTGGCTTGTAGATAGCCCGTATCTTTTTCAATTTTTGCAAACAGATTATTTAGAAACAACAGATGATAAAGTATATAATTCTTTAAATGGTACATTTTTATATTCAAGAGAAAATGCGGTAACTATAAACAAAGTTTGCAAAGAAAAGGATGCTAATCCATATTATGTTATAGCAAGGCTTCTTCAAGAACAAGGTAATGCTGGTGGTGTTACTTCAAAAATGGTAGATACAGATGGAACTGTTTATTATAATTTATTTAATATAGGAGCAACAGGAAATACATCTCAAGAAGTGTTAAAAAATGCTTTAGCAAGAGCTAAAAAAGAAGGCTGGACAAGTATTGAAAAATGCTTATCTGATGGAATTACATTTCTATTTTCAGCATATATAAACAATAAACAAAACTCAATTTATTTAAATAAATTTGATGTTGAATCTTATGGAGGGCTATATATAAGGCAATATATGCAAAATATAGAAGCTCCAAAATCTGAAGGAACATCTATGTATAATAAAATGAAAAGTGCAGGATTATTAGATGAAAAGCTTACATTTATAATCCCAGTATATGAAAATATGCCATCTACTACATCACATTCTCCAGATTCAAGTATAGAAGCATATCCTAAAAATATTAGAGTAAAAGTAGGCCATTCAAATGTAATGATTAGATCATCTAGAAGTACTACAAGTACTCCAGTTGGAAAAATAGCAGATAGTTCAGTAGTAGTTCTTTCTGTTGAAAGATATCAAGATGGTTGGCATAAAGTTATTTTAGAAGATGGAACAAGTGGATATGTAAAATTTAATACAAGCTATTTAGAAGAAATTGATGATGTTACAAATTGTTATGAAGAAGTTACTGTTATTAATAATGACGTAACATTAAGAGTAGGACCGGGATTAAATCAATTGGAAATAACTCACTTAGCTAAAGGGCAAGTAGTTCATAGAATAGATAGCACAGGAAGATATTATATAGATGGAAAAGTATGGGATAGAGTAATACTTTCAGATTCAAGGCAGGGATTTATAGCAAGAGATAATATTCAAATAATAGATTACAATGAAAGCTTTATAGTAATAGCAGAAGGAGGTCTATATTTAAGAGAAACACCAGCAGGAAGTATAATTAGAAAATTAGAAAAAGGTACAATAGTAACTAGGCTAGAAGCGGGAGATAAAGTAGGAGATTATACATGGGATAAAGTTATAACTGAGGATGGTGTAATTGGATATGTAGCAAGGGAATATTTAATAAAAGTAGATGGTGAAGAAGTACCAGATGAAATTCCAGATAATACTATTGAAAATGAAATAGTTAATAATGAAGTAATAGAAAATGAGATAGAAAATTCTGTAATAGATAATGAAGGAATTGGTAATAATAATGTTGAAAATAATGAAACTTTAGAAAATGAAATTGAAGATGAAGTAAATGATACAGTAGAAAATGATAATACTGTAGAAGACAATATAAATAATGTAGTAGAAGATAATGAAACTGTAGGAGACAATGAAAATGTAGATGGAGAAAATAATGAAACAGGTGGAAATGAATCAGAAGAAGATAATGAAGAAGGGGTGGATACTGAAAGGGTAATTATTGTAGAGCATAGTGCAACAGCAAATTCAATACCAAATGCTGTAATTACAAGAAATGATAAAGTAATTACAGGAAGCTCAGTTATTGCAACTGGAGATATTGCAAGTATGGGAGATACAAAATATACAATTGTAAAAAAGGGAGACAGTACAGGAGATGGCTATATAAAAGCAAATGATTATCTAATAATAAAAGACTATATAATGGAAACTGGAACCGCTAAATTAGAAGGAGCATTTAAAATGGCAGCAGATGTAACTGGAGATAATCAAGTAAAAGCAAATGATTATTTAAAAATAAAAGACCATATAATGTATGGAATAGATATTTAAATTAAATAACAAAAGATACAGTAAAATATGAGAATTATGTTTATATATTTAAATAAAAATAAAATATAAACATAAATATAAGGAGTAAAGCTATGATTAATAATAGAAAAAAATTAAAAGTAAATATGTTAATAATACTAATTTTAACTATAATATTAATTTATTTCATAAAAACTAATGTAAAAGCTGCATCATATAGTTTTAATTTTACAGGACCAAGTGAGGCTACAAATGGTCAAACTGTAACACTTACAATTACAGGTACAGGTTTAACTGGTAAAGTAAATATAAGTAGTTCTAATGCAACATTAAGCACAAATTCTATTTGGATAGAAAAAAACTCAGTTAATATAACTGCCAAAATAACAGGATTTCCAGCAAAAATAACAGCAACTCCTAGTGAACTTACAGATAATGAATATAATATTGTAAATATTAGTTCAAAAACGATTACAATTAATCAAAAACAAACTTCAACAGGTGGTAGTGGTTCGACAGGTGGAACAAATCAAGGAGGAAGCTCAGGAGGAGGAACATCAAGTGGTGGTACATCTAATTCAGGAGGCACATCTTCTGGAAGCGGTACATCAGGAGGAGGGTCTAGTTCTGGAACAAACAAACCAAGCTCAGGAGGAAGCAGTACTACTACAAAACCACAAACTGGTACTAGTTCTACACAATCACCAGATCAAACAGTAGTACCAAATGAAAGTAATATAGATGATGGCAATGTAAAATCTAGTAATAATTATTTATCTTCAATAAGTGTTAATATTGGTAATTTATCTCCAGAATTTTATAGAGAAACATTTGAATATACAGTTGAAAACTTACCAGAAGATATAAAAGAAATAGAAGTAAATGCAACTGCTGAAGATGAAAGAGCGCATATTAGCGGACTTGGAATTATTTCACTAGAACCTGGAGAAAATAGGATACAAATAAATGTAACTGCAGAAAATGAAAATGTCAGAGAATACACGTTAATTGTAAATACAAAAGAAGAACTGATAGAGTCAGATTTAAGACTAGAAGAATTGCAAATAAGTCAAATAGATAAAAATGGAGAATTTAAACCTTTAGATATTGGGTTTGACAGGGAAACTTTTGAATATACAGTAGATGTAGATAATGATATAGTAGATTTAGATATAAATCCAACAGTACAAAAAGAAGGAATAATAGTAGAAACAACAGGAGAAAAAAATCTTAAAGATGGAGAAAATATTGTTTTAATAACTTTAACTGCACAAAATAATGAAGATATAAAAACTAGTTATATAATTAAAGTAAATAGAAAATCTAGATTAGAAGCATCAGCTAATGTAGTAAAATTAAATGAGGATTGGAAGATTGTTGTAATTGGAGTATCACTTTTAATATTAGTAATAGAAATAATAGCATATATTTGGATGAGAAAACATTTTAAAACATTATAAAATACCTTGACAAATATTATTAAAGGATATAAATTATTGCTAGAAAAATTTATTAACCAAACCTTACTTAAGGAGGAAAAACGTATGATGAATAACAGTGATATTAGAGTTTTTACCAACAAAGATCGGGTAAACGAGGTAGAAGTTGGTAAAGAATTCAAAGTTACAGTTTTAATTCCAAAAGACATAAGAATAACCAACTTAAAAATATTGTTTAACATGGAAGGAGAAAAACCGTCAGTAGTTAAAGAGCTTGTACTTGAGAGTCCCGAAAATGCCGAGGAAGAAAACTTAAAATATAATTTTTACTCGGCAAGTGTAAGTTTTAATAGAATAGGAAACTTTTACTATTATTTTACTTTCACTGATTCACTTGGACATAATCAAGCTCTTAAGCTTGGGAGAAATGAAGGTAAACCAATTATTACAACTGAAGAAGCCCCATACTGGAGAATTCTTGTAATTCAAGATAATTTTTCGGTACCAGATTGGGCAAAAGGAGCAATATATTACCAAATATTTGTAGATAGGTTCTACCATGGCTCGGAAAAAAATATTAGGATTAAAGGCAGAAACTATCGAAAGTGGGGAGAAATGCCAAACTTTAGAAGAAATAAAAAAGGTGAATTCCATAATAATGATTTCTTCTGCGGAGATTTAAAAGGAGTAGAAAAAAAGCTACCATATATCAAAAGTCTAGGTGTTACTGTAATTTATTTGTCTCCAATAAACCTTAGCCTATACAGATATGAAGGATATGCTGCAACAAATCATTTATTGATTGATCCTAATAAAGGAACATTCCAAGAATTGATGAGCCTCAAGAGAAAAGCTCATAGTATGGGCATTCACATTATCTTGGATATTGCTCTTAACCATTGTTCGTCGGATAATCCTATTTTCAAGGATGCAATTTCCAATCCTAAATCCCCATACCGAGACTGGTTTTATATCAATAGTGATGGAAGTTATAAATATTGGTATTGTGAATTTAAAGACATGCCGGTATTTAACCAATCCTCTAAAGGATATAAAGAATATGTCTATGGAGAAAACGGGATTATTGCTAAGTATTCTGGTTATGTTGATGGTTTTAGGCTCGATGTTGCCGAAGAGCTTTCCGAAGAAACACTAGAAGGAATACGAAAAAGGGCAAATGAATTCGGAAAACATGTAATAATTGCGGAATATTGGAATAAAGCTCCTACAAGCAATTTAGGAAAGTGCTTTGATGGAACAACCAACTATCCGTACATGAATGCAATGTACAAATGGCTCATGGATGGAGAAGCAGAATATTTTGCATGGCAAATTCAAGATTTGCTTGAAAATTATCCAAAAGAAGCAATTTGCACGATGCTAAATTCCATTGATACCCATGATACTGTAAGAGCTCTTACTATTATAGGCGGTAAATGGATGAGGCATGGATACGACAGGAGATGGGATATTGATAAAGAACCAAGTCCATGGCATAAAATAATTAATGGAATAGTTAGATTTCTTACTGATAACTTTAGGCAAGATGAGTTTGAAAATGATAAACTTACTCCTAAAGTATATAGAGAAGCTAAAAGAATTCTAAAACTCCTAATTATTATGCAATATACTCTTCCTGGAAATCCTTGCACTTTTTATGGTACTGAAGTTGGAAGTCATGGGTACAAAGATCCTTTTAATCGCAAATGTTTCCCTTGGGATAGAATTGATAAGGACATACTTAGATTCTATAAGAGAATAGGAGCGATGAGAAATCAAAATCACAAAGAAATTAAGAATGCTGACTACCATCTTGTTCTTTGCAACAAGGATATTCTTTGCTATATAAGGAATAACCTCCTTATCGTAATAAACAGATCCGATGTACCTAAAAAAATTTTACTTCCAATGCAGTTTAAAACGGGCTCTAAAATAATCTTTACAAGTGATAACAAACAAAAAAGCACTGAAGAGATTATGGGCAAAACAGGCATGATTTTGAAGGCTATCTAACACCATTTAAATATCTTTTAAGAAGGTGATAATTGTCTACCTCTTACTAAAAAGGAAATTTCTTTTTTAGTAAGGGGTATTTTTATCCCATAAATTAACAGTAATAAAAGGTTGACTATTAAAATTTGTAATGATACAATATACTCGGAAAATTTGTCAAAAACGGAGGAAAAAATGAAACAAAAAAATACAATAAGTAGAGTAATATCAATAGTTTTACTAATTACGTTGTTATTTTACATAATTTATGGACTACTCATAAATAAAGTTAATGCGGCATATTCTTCAAATAGATATGTATATAATGGAAGTAATTTAGATACAAATGCTTATCCAAGATTTAAAGAAAAATTAGATATTTTAAGAAAAAATCATCCAAATTGGACTTTTACAATTATGGAAACAGGACTAGATTGGAGCCAAGTAATAACTGCAGAAACAGCAGGACATTGGAGTTCTCCTAAAAATTTAATACAAGGAAAATCAGGAGCTTGGATTTGTGCAACTTGTGGAGATACTGTTTATGATAGTGGCTCTTGGAAACATGCATCAGAAATGGCAATAAGATATTATATGGACCCAAGAAATTGGCTTTCAGATAATGAATATTTATTTCAATTTTTACAAATAGATTATATAAATACGACAAATGAGCAGATATATAATGCTCTTGCAAATACATTTTTACATAATATGGACTATGCAACACAAATAAATGAGGCATGTAAAGAAATAAATATAAATCCATACTATGTTGTAGCAAGATTACTTCAAGAACAAGGAACAAAAGGCGGTTCTACTTGGAAAATGGAATCAAATGGAACTACATATTATAACTTATTTAATATAGGAGCAAGTGGTAATTCACAACAAGAAATATGGAATAATGCTTTAGCAACAGCTAAAGATAGGGGATGGACAAGTGTTGCAGCAAGTATTAAAGGTGGAGTAAGTACTCTTGGCAGTTACATAGGTGATGGACAAAATACACAATATTTAAATAAATTTGATGTTGAACCTTATGATGGTACATATTGGCAACAATATATGCAAAATATAGAAGCTCCAAAAAATGAAGCATCAAAACTATATAGTAGTATGAAAGAGGCAGGCTTATTAAACCAAAGCTTAAATTTTATTATACCAGTATTTGAAAATATGCCAAATACAGTTTCTCAATCACCAGATGGAGTAGGAGAAATCTATCCAAAAAATATAAGAGTAAAAGAAGGACATTCTGACGTTATCCTAAGAAGCTCAGCATCAACAAATGCTTCAGTAGTATATACAATACCAGATTCAAGTGTAGTACTACTATCTGTTGAAAGATTAAGCAATGGATGGCATAAAGTTGTTCTTACAGATGGAAGATATGGATATTTAAAATTTGATTCATCTTATTTAGAAGAAATTGATGATTTAACAAATTGTTATGAAACTAAAAATATAAATTCAGATGGAGTTCCAATGTATGTTGGACCAGGTGGATCTCAAACATTAATTACAACTTTATCTTTTGGACAATCAGTTACAAGAATAGATAATACTGGTAGATATACATTTGACGGAACAACTTGGGATAGAATTATTCTAGCAGATGGTAGACAAGGATTTGTTGAAAGAAAATATTTAAGTGATGCAGATTCTAGTCAGATACTTACAATAAAAGCAGACGGAGGATTATTCCTAAGAAGCTCTCCATCAATGGATGAAACAAATAAGATAAGACTATTATCTGATGGAACGAAAGTTACAAGAATTGGAACATATATTGTTAATGGAGTAGAAGCAATGGTAGATAACCATTACTGGGATTATGTAATTACAGCAGATGGTGCTAAAGGTTATGTAGCAAGAGATTACTTAAGAGATAGTAATGGAAATGTTGCAGGTTCATATTTAGCAAGTCTAAAAAAGACAGAGATAAAAGATGATGACATCTTTACTATACCAGTAACAACTGTAGAAGATATAAAGAAGGAAATAGAAAATGTTACATCTATTAAAGACAAAAATGGCAATGAAATTACATCTGGACTAATAGGCACAGGAGCTAAAGCAACAGTAGATGGCAAAGAATATACAGTAGTAAAAATGGGAGATGCACAAGGAGATGGAAATATAAATTCTGGTGATTTGCTACGAATCAAGAAATATCTTTTAGGGGATAGCACTTTAGACGGTGTTTATTATACCGCAGCAGATACTAACTTCGATAACAAAATAAATTCAGGTGATTTACTAAAAATAAAAAAATATTTACTAGGAGATGGAACTCTTAGTACAAAATAAGGAGAAACTATGAGAAAAATTAAGAAAATATTATTTGTTCTTTTTATCACGATAGTATTAATGATTTGTTCAAAAATTTCAAGAGTTGATGCAGCATCATATTCAATTTCAGCAAGTCAGTCAACAGTTACTGTAGGTACAACAGTAACTTTGACAGCTTCTGTTAATGCAGGAAGTTGGAATTTGTTGATATCGGGAAATGGTATAAATCAACCATTATTAGGAGAAACACAAACTACATCTAATTCTAATGCTTCTACATCTGCATCATTTACTCCAACTGAACCTGGTTCATATACTTTTTATTTGACAGGTGATGTTACAGATTATGAAACAGAAATAACAGAAACTAATATATCAAAAAGTGTAACAATAACTGTTAATCCAGTATCTCAAACAACAACTACTCCTTCTACGGGAGAAAGTACTGAAACAACTCATGAAACACCAAATAAAAATAATGTACCAACAGAAACAAAAAAGCCAGAAACACCTAAAGTTACAAAATCAAGCAACAATTATTTATCTAGTATAACTGTAGGTACAGGAACATTATCTCCAGAATTTTATAGAGAAACATTTGATTATACAGTAGAATTTGATGATACAGTTAATTTGTATGATTTAAAAGAAATAGAAATATCAGCTACTGCAGAAGATGATAGAGCTACTGTAGAAGGTGCTGGAACAATACAGCTTCAAGAAGGAGAAAACAATATTACATTAACTGTTAAGGCAGAAAATGGTTCAGCTCGTACATATAATATAAAAGTAGTAAAACCTATGGCTGTTGACCAATCTTCTTTAAGACTTAAAACTTTAGTTTTAAATGGAATAAATGCAAGTGGAGAATATCAAACAATAAATTTAGAATTTAATCCAGAAACTTTTGAATATAATATAACAGTACCAAATGATATTACTTCAATTTCAGTAAATCCAACAACTGAAAATGAGGATATAATTATAGAATCTAATGGTGGAGAAAATCTAAATGAAGGAGAAAATAAAATAATTATTATTTTAACATCTCCTAGTGATGATACAATAAAAACAACATATACCATTAATATTGAAAGACAAGCGGCATTAACAACAGCTGAAGAACAAGGATTAACTAATAAGCAACTTGGAATAGTTATTATAGCAGGTGTTGTTGGACTTATTCTATTAATAGTAATAATTATAGCAATAGTAAAACATAGAAAAAAGAAGAAAGGCTTTGGATATGATGACGATGAAGAAGACAATGAAATTCATTTTATTAATAATGAAGAAGGCGAAGATGTAAAAGATTATGATGAAATTGAAAGTCCATATCCAGATAAAATAGTAACAAGTAATATAGAAGATAATGAAAAAGATGAAAAGACATCTAATGAAAATGATGTAAAAGAAGAAAATGAAAGTAATAGTGATGAAAAAGAAAATAAAAAAGACGATGATGAAGAGCTAAGGTTTAAGACTACTTATGATGAAGAAAATCTAGAATCTGAAGGCCATACAAAATCTAAGTGGGATGATTTTGTAGATGGTTATCAAGATGAAGAAGAAACAAAAAAGTCAAAAAAGAAAAAGCGCGGAAGAAGATTTGTATAATAAATTTTCTTTATAAATAGAAGCTACATAAATAATTAAGTAAAAATATACTTAACTCTTTGTGTAGTTTTTTATTTACTATTGTTAAATTATCAATTTTGTAGTAACATAATAATATAAATAAAAATAGGAAAGGTAGAAAATAATGAAATTATTAATGCATACATGTTGTGCACCTTGTAGTGTATATTGTATAGATACTTTAAGAAAAGAAGGAATAGAGCCAGTACTTTATTGGTATAACCCAAATATTCACCCATATATGGAATATAAAGCAAGAAGAGATTGCTTAAAAGAATATAGTAAAAGTATAGATATTAAAGCAATATTTGAAGAAGATTACGGATTAGATAATTTTTGCAGAGAAGCGGTAAAAGATTTAAATAATAGATGTACAAATTATTGTTATCCAGTTAGATTAAAAAGAACCTTTGAATATGCTAAAGAAAATGGATATGATACTGTTACAACCACCCTTTTATATAGCATTTACCAAAAACATGATTTTATAAAAGAACTAATGGAAAAGTATAGTAAAGAATATGGAGTAGATTTTTTATATAGAGATTTTAGAGTAGGATTTTGGGAAGGACATCAAAAAGCACATGACTTAGGTTTATATATGCAAAAATACTGTGGCTGCATATTTAGTGAGGAAAACTCAAAATATGCACACATAAAAAAAGATAAAGAGGAAAGCCTTAGAGCAAATAGAGATACAGAGCGTAGGATTAGATTAGCAAGAAGTGTACCAAATCTCGATTTTTGCACACTAAAAAGGAATAATCAGGAAGAAATA
>CAWVEX010000011.1:0-16293 GCA_963928415.1 Bacillota bacterium
TTTTATATCTTGAAGGGAGTTTTGTCTACTACATAGCTAAAGCCTTCGTTACTACCGGCAAGCCGGAAGTATATTTATAATAAAAAACAGTATAGTTCCCTATACTGCTTTTTTTACGCGTAAAAAATTTATATAAATTAAGCTACGTGATCTTTTATGTAGTCAACAACATCTCCTACTGTTACAACTTTTTCAGCATCGCTATCTGGAATTTCAATATCAAATTCCTCTTCTAATGCCATTATAAGTTCAACAATGTCTAGAGAATCAGCACCTAAGTCATCTATGAAAGATGCTTCCATTGTTACTGATGTTTCAGCTACACCTAATTGCTCAACTATAATTTTCTTTACTTTTTCTAAAATTTCTTCTGAACTCACTTAAGTTCACCTCCCCTCATTTGCGGTAAATTTCATACAATTACAATAATACATAAGTATTAAAATGTCAAGCTCTTTTTCAAAATATTTTATTTTGCCTCTAATTCTGCTATAAATTCTTTTATTTCCTGCATTTTTTCCTTGTTTGTCTGTGATTCATATACTTCGGCCAATTGGTCAACAGCCTTGTTTTTTACAAATTGTTCTGCTTGTTTTACAGTAAATTTGAATAGTTTTTCATCACTACTTCCATGAGCTTTTACAACTGGTTTTTGAACTCCTAAAAATAGTGCTCCACCGTATTCTTTGTAGTCCATTTCTTTTGAAAATCTTTTTATAGCAGGTAAGCTTGGTATGCTTCCTAATTTAGTTAATATATTATGCATAAAGCTTTCTTTTAATGACGTTTTTACTAATTTTCCTAAGCCTTCTGTTGTTTTTAAGAATACATTTCCAGTAAATCCATCTGCTATTATAACATCCACGGTTCCTAAAAATGCCTCTCTACCTTCCATATTACCTATAAAGTTTATATTTAAGTCTTTTGCATACTTAGTTAATAGCTTATATGAATTTCTTACTAATTCATTTCCCTTTGTTTCTTCTGTTCCTATGTTAAGAAGTCCTATTCTTGGAGATTCAATACCTAAAGTATTATGCATATATATACTTGACATTTGAGCAAATTGAAGTAAATTTAGTGGCTTACAGTTTGTATTTGCACCACAATCCATAAGTACTAATCTTCCGTGATATGCAGGAAGTATTCCGGCTAGTGCTGGTCTATCTACTCCTTTAATTCTTCCAACAAGCAAAGTTGCTCCTGTTAAAAGAGCACCAGAATTACCAGCAGATATAAATACATCTCCTTTTCCTTCTTTAAGTAAATTAAATCCAACAACCATTGATGAGTCCTTTTTTGTTTTTATTGCATGTGTTGGTATATCTTCCATTTCAATTGTTTCAGTTGCATTATATATAGATAATCTTGGAGATATTTCTTTTATATCTTTTCCATAGAATTCTTTTATTTTACTTTTAATTACATCTTCTTTTCCAATAAGTACAACTTCTGCTTCGACCTCATTTATTGCTGCTACAGCACCCTTTATATTGGCATCTGGAGCATTATCTCCGCCCATTGCATCTAATAGTATTTTCATTTCTTTCCCCCTACACTCTATATGTATATATTTATTATATTTTTATGCAATAATAATATAACTTATATGGTTTAAAGTCAAGAATAATCGGTCAGTTTTTTTACTTCTAATTAACCCAAGAGGGACGCCCCTTTTTGGGTTTTCTTGTTTTTATAAAATAAATAAAACTCATTTATCAAAGAAATCTGACATTTCTTTACGGCAAATGAGTTTTTATTGTTTACTAATTTTAAAACCCAAAAAGGGGCGTCCCTCTTGGGTTCTCTTGTTTTTAATTATTGTAATTCAACTGTTGCACCAGCTTCAGCAAATTTAGCTTTCATTTCTTCAGCGTCTGCTTTAGCTACGTTTTCTTTAACTGTTTTTGGAGCTCCATCAACTAAGTCTTTAGCTTCTTTTAATCCTAATCCTGTAACGTCTCTAACAACTTTAATTACTTGGATTTTGTTTGCTCCTACTTCTTTTAATACAACATTGAAGTTGCTCTTTTCTTCAGCTGCTCCAGCTGCTGCTCCTGCTGCAGGTGCTGCAACTGCTGCTGCAGAAACTCCATATTTTTCTTCAATTTTCTTTACTAAGTCAGCTAATTCAACTACTGTTAAGCTGTCAATAGATTCTAATAATTCATCAACTTTTGCCATTTTAAATTCCTCCTTATTATATATTTTGTGAATTGGCTATTCACTTATTTTGCAGTTATACTGCTATTTATTTTTAAATTACTTTATATATGTTTTTTATTATTCACTTATATAAAGTTTTGTTTCAAAGCATTTATAATTAGTTATAAATAACTATGCTTTTACTTCTTCTGTAACTTCTGCTTTAGGTGCTTCAGCACTAGCTTCTACGCTATCTCCTTCTGCTTCTTTTTTGCTCTTAACTTGGTCAAGTGCAATAGCAAGTTTTGAAATAGTTCCAAGTAAGCTTCCAGCAAGTTTTGCAAGAAGTTCTTCTCTTGATGGAAGTTGTGCAAGTGTAATTAATTCTTCAACACTCTTTACTTCGCCATCAATCATACCACCTTTAATTTTGTAATTTTCATTTGATTTTGAAAATTTATATATAGCTTTTAAAGGTTGTAGGTAATCTTCTTTTGAAGATACTATAGCTGTTGGTCCTTCTAATACATCATCTAATCCAGATTCATTATTAGCATCTAGAGCTCTTTTGATTATGTTATTTTTCATAACCTTGATTTCTCCATTAACTTCACGAATAGATTTTCTTAATTTTGTATCAGCTTCAACAGTTGTTCCTTTGTAATCTACTAAAAGAATTAATTTGGCACCTTTGATGTGTTCAGCTAATTCTTTTACTTTTGTCTCTTTCATTGCTATAACGTTTTTGTTTGCCATTTTAGTTTTCACCTCCTAAAAAAATTCAACCTCATAGCCATTTCGAGACTAATAGGTTGAATTTACATTCTCCTTATCAGCCTCGGTAGGACTTATTTTAACGCCTACTGTCTATGGCTATTATAAATTATTTTTGGTCTATATACAAACCAGGTCCCATTGTTGGGGCAATAGAAACACTCTTAATGTATTGTCCTTTAGCTGCAGCTGGTTTAGCTTTTATAATTGCAGCCATTATTACATCATAGTTTTCTACTAATTTGTCTGCACCAAATGAAACTTTACCAAAGCCTAAATGTATAATATTGTTTTTATCTAATCTGTATTCTACTTTACCAGATTTGATTTCATTTATAGCTTTTGTAACATCCATTGTTACTGTTCCTGATTTTGGGTTTGGCATTAAGCCTTTTGGTCCTAATACTTTACCAAGACGTCCTACAACGCCCATCATGTCTGGTGTTGCAACTACTACATCATAGTCGAACCAGTTTTCTTTTTGAATTTTTGGTATTAATTCTTCTCCACCTACGAAGTCAGCTCCTGCTGCTTTAGCTTCATCAGCTTTAGGTCCTTTAGCGAATACTAATACTCTTAATGTTTTTCCTGTTCCATTTGGAAGAACTACTGTTCCTCTAACTTGTTGGTCTGCGTGTTTTGAATCAACACCTAATTTAACATGTAATTCAACAGTTTGGTCGAATTTTGTTTTAGGCATTTTTTCGATTATTTCAATTGCTTCTTTTGCAGAATACAATTTCTTAGAATCAACAAGTTTTGCACTTTCCTGATATCTTTTTCCTCTCTTCATTTTTACCTCCTTTGGTTTTACCGAGCATACTACTCTCCCAATTAATTAATTTAAATAATTAAAGATTATTCTTCAACTGTTACGCCCATTGAACGAGCTGTACCTTTTACCATGCTCATAGCAGCTTCTAATGAAGCAGCATTTAAGTCTGGCATTTTTGTTTTAGCAATCTCTTCAACTTGTGCTTTTGAAAGTTTTGCTACTTTTTCTCTATTTGGTTTTCCAGAACCTTTTTCAATTTTAGCTGATTTTTTAATTAAAACAGCCATTGGTGGTTCTTTTGTTATGAAGTCAAAAGATTTGTCTTTATGAACTGTAATAACAACTGGGATGATTAAACCTGCTTGTTTTGCTGTTCTATCATTGAATTGTTTTACGAAATCCATAATGTTAACACCACTACCACCTAATGCTGGTCCAACTGGTGGAGCTGGTGTAGCTTTTCCTGCTGGAATTTGTAATTTGATGATAATTTCTTTTGCTTCTTCTTTCTTTCCTTTTCCTGCCATGTTTTTGCACCTCCTTTGGTTTGTATATCAAAAATAATTTATAAAAAGAATTAGCTCTAGCTAACTCGTTTTAACTAGTTAATTATTTAACCTTTTCTACTTCTGAGAAATCTAATTCAATAGGAGTTTCTCTTCCGAACATAGATACTAATACTTTAACTTTACTCTTATCTTTATTAATTTCAGTAACAGTACCTATAAAATCTGTAAAAGGTCCATTTATTACTCTTACTTGGTCATTAATATCATAGTCAACATTAATAGATTGTACGTCAAATCCCATTTTTCTTATTTCACTATCTGTAAGTGGAATAGGATCAGTACCTGAACCAACAAATCCAGTAACACCTCTAGTGTTTCTTACAATGTACCAAGTTTCTTCAGTTACAATCATTTTTATTAGGACATATCCTGGAAATACTTTCTTTAAGTTAGTTTTTCTTTGTCCATCTTTTATTTCTATTTGTTCTTCCATTGGAACAACAATATCAAAGAAATAATCTTGTAACTCTCTGTTTTTTATTGTTTTTTCAAGGTCTGTTTTTACCTTATTCTCATAACCAGAATATGTATGTACTACATACCACCTTGGCTTTTCGTCATAATCTTTTTGAGACATATTTTAGCCTCCTCATAATAATATTATTCTGAAACAGTGTTTTCTGCCGCAGTATTTGTATCTACTGTATTATTTGTATCAGCTACATTTTCTGCTACATCATTAGTTGTATTTGTATCAGTAGTATTATCTACTGTTTCATTTACACTAATACTATTTTGTAGTTTTTTAACTTGATCAACTTCAAATTTGTTCATATAGTCAAATGCTAAATCTAATACGAAAATAAATACAGCAACTATAATAACCATAACAATAACAACAGCTGTATTAGAGAATAATTCTTTTCCTTTAGGCCATACTACTTTTTTAAGTTCTGCCTTAAAGTCTTTAAACCAACTTTTTTTAGCTGATTTATCTTTTTTAGATTGCTTATCCTTTTTAGCTTTTTTATTGTCTTTGTTATTTTTCTTAGATTTTTTATCAGTTTTGCTACTTTTTGTATCTTCTACAGTTTGTTTTGTAGATTCTACATTTGCCTCAGCTGTTTTAACTTCTTCTTTTTCTACAGCTTTTTCTGTTTCATTTTGTTTTAATTCTTCAGAAGCATTTGTAACTTTTTTTGTAGTTTTACTTTTGTTTTGCTTCTTTTTATTATTTTTAGGCATTTTTATTCCCCCTTAAAAAGGCTTTACTTATTTTGTTTCTTTGTGTGTTGTGTGTTTTTTGCAGAATTTACAATGTTTCTTTATTTCTAATCTTTCTGCATTATTCTTTTTGTTTTTATCTGTAACATATGTTCTATTGTGGCACTCTGTGCACTCTAGTGTGATATGTTCTCTTGCTCCTTTTGCAGCCATTTTATACACCTCCAGCTATAAGTTACTTGTTTATTTATTTTAACTTTTACTAGCGTATGTACTTTTACCTACATACGCTAGATTATTTTATCATATTATTTGAGTAATGTCAACCTTTTTGAGAAATTTGTGTATTATGTAAATTGCTATTTGTTAAATATTCTTATAGAATTTATTACAGTAAGTAAAGTTATTCCTGTATCAGCTGCAACAGCAAGCCATACTGGTGCTATTCCAACTACTCCAAGTGTCAATACTATTAGTTTTGCAAGTAAAGATATTGTAATATTTTCATTTACAATTCTTAATGTTTTTCTTGCCACTTTTATTATTTGAGGCAAACTTGAAACATTATTAGATATTAATATACTGTCTGCTGTTGTTTCTGCTATATCCGTTCCTTCTCCCATAGCTATTCCAAAATCTGATGTAGCTAATACTGGGCTATCATTTATTCCATCACCTATAAATATAACTTTTCCCAATTTTTTTAATTTATTTATTTCTTCTACTTTTCCATCTGGCATAAGTTTTGCTTTATAGTCTATTTTTCCGCATTCTTTTGCAATTTTTTTGGCTTCATCATTGCTATCTCCTGTAAGCATAACTACTTTTTTTATTCCTATATTATATAATTTAGATAATGTTTCTTTAAAACCTTCTCTTATATTTTCTTCTAAAGTAATATATGCAACTAAATTTCTATCTACTGCTATCAAGATAGCATTTTCTGGTATCTTTTCATATGCTATATTATATCTTTCTAGCATTTTGTTATTTCCAATAATAATATCTTTTGCTTCTATTTTCCCATAAATTCCGCATCCTGCAATTTCTTTTTGTGCTTCTACTTCTAATGCCTTTGTATTTTTTTCTTTTGCATATTCTATTATTGCATTAGAAATTGGATGATTAGAATTTATCTCTAAACTATATGCATATTGAAGGATTTTATCTTTCTTTAGTTGGTTGCTTTCTTTTGTTTTTTCCATTAGCTTGAATTCTTGAACTTTCATTTTTCCAGTTGTAATTGTTCCTGTTTTATCTAATGCTAAAACTTTTGCATTTGCTAAATCTTCGATGTGTTTTGTTCCTTTAATTAATAAACCTTTTTTAGAAATTGCACCAATGCAAGAAAAATATGCAAGTGGTATAGATATTACTATACTGCAAGGACAAGATGCTACTAGAAATACTAATGCTCTATATAGCCAAGTTTCAAAATCTGCTCCTAAAATAGTTGGAACAATTGCTAATAAAATAGATAGTATTATCACTACTGGTGTATATATTCTTGAAAATTTAGTTATATATTCTTCTTTTTTCCCTTTATTATTTGTGGCTTCATATACAAGATCAACTATTTTAGATATTGCAGAATCTTTATATTCTTTAGTAACTTTACAAGTTAATGTGCCATTCTCATTAATTGAGCCAGATAAGATTTCATTATTTTCACTTACATATAAAGGTTTACTTTCTCCAGTTAACTTTGATGTATCTAATGCTGACTCTCCTTTTAAAATTGTGCAATCTACTGGTACTGTTTCACCTGGTTTTATTAAAATACTATCTCCTATTTTTAGTTCTTCTACATTAACCACTTTAGTCTCTTTATCTATTATTTTATTTGCTGTTTGCACTTTTAAAGAAGCTATACTATTGATATTTTTATTTGCTTTTTCTACAGCTTTATCTTCTACAAGTTCACCTAATTTAAATAGTAAAACTATTGCTACACTTTCTGGATATTCTCCTATAATAAATGCTGCAATTATTGCTATTGTCATTAATGTATCTTCTTCAAAATTAAGGTGAAATATATTTTTAATTCCTTGTATTATTAAATCATATCCAGATAGTATTACTGCTAATAGATAAATAATTAATCTATATTTCTCTAAAATTGGAATAAATCCGCATTAAAAATAGTATTATACTTATTACATACATAAGTAATTGAATTTTGTTTTTTACAATCTCTTTCATAAAAGAACTCCTCCATATGTTAATTTTTTCATTTATTATTCTACTTCTTTCTAATTTCTTCTTTTTCTTTTATATGAGCAATTGCCATACGTAATATTGCATCAATATGTTCATCTTCTAAAGTATAATATACTTGTTTTCCTTCTTTTCTGTACTTAACTAATTTTGATGTTCTTAAAGTTTGTAATTGATGCGATACAGTTGATTGGTTTAAGTTTAATAATTCGCATAAATCGCATACACATAATTCTTCATTTAACAAACTACAAATTATTCTTAATCTAGTTTCATCGCTAAATACTTTAAACATTTCAGCTAGGCTTCTATTCATCCCCGGTGTAATTTCTTTTTTTCTTGCCTCATATAATTCATTTTGGTGTAATTCTTTGTCTTCGCATACAAAATCTTCTTCCATATTTATCTCCTTTCATATTATCATATGTGCATTTATTCATATATTATACTTATTAATTTATTTTGTCAAGAAATTTTAATATTTTTTTCATTTATATTCTATTTTATATTATTATTTTTTAATTTAAACAATATAAAAAGAAGGATACTTGCTAATAATCTCTTATTAGTAGTTCCTCCTTTTTATTATACATTTTATTTTTTATTATTTTAATTGTTTTGCTACTTCTTCAGCAAAGTTTTCTTCTTTCTTTTCAATTCCTTCGCCTTTTTCAAATCTAACAAATTTATTTATTGTAGCTTTCTTTGAAGATACTAAATCTTTTATTTTTTGGCTTGGATCTTTAACAAATTCTTGGTCTAATAAACAAATTTCTCCATAGAATTTTCCAAGTCTTCCAGCAACTATCTTCTCAGCAACTGCTTCTGGTCTACCTTCATTTATAACTTGAGCTTTTAAGATTTCTTTTTCTTTATTAACTCTTTCTTCTGGTACATCAGCTTCTGATAAGAATTCAGGTTTTGCTGCTGCTATATGCATACAAATGTCTTTTGCTAATTGTTCATCTGCATTTTCTATATCTAATAGAACACCGATTTTTCCATCACCATGAATGTAGCTTGCAACTGTTCCATTTGTTTCAAATCTTGCAAATCTTCTTATTGTCATATTTTCACCGATTGTTGCTATTTTATTTGTTAATTCTTCTTGAACTGTTAGTGATTCATCATTGATGAATTTTTGTGCTAATAATTCTTCTACATTTGCTGGATTATTTAATGCTATTTGTTTTACAACATCTTTTACAAAAGCTTGGAAGTCTGCATTTTTGGCAACGAAGTCTGTTTCTGCATTAACTTCAACAATTGCTCCTACTTTTTTGTCTTTTGAAATATATGTTTCAACTAAACCTTCTGCTGCAATTCTGTCAGATTTTTTAGCTGCTTTCATAATTCCTCTTTCACGTAGTAATTCAATTGCTTTTTCTTCGTCTCCATTTGTTTCTGTTAAAACTTTTTTGCAGTCCATCATGCCTGCACCTGTTTTTTCTCTTAACTCTTTAACTTGAGCTGCAGTAATCATAATAAATTCCTCCCTTTTAATAAGTTTATATGTTCTTTTAAAACACATTTATATATTAAATAGGGAAATAAATTTCCCTATTTAACAAATTTTATTCTTCTGAAGTTTCTTCATTTTGAGCAACTTCTTCCATGCTTGGTTCTTCACTTTCTTCTACTGGTTGCTCTTCTTCAGCTTCTAGGCTTTCACCTTGTTTTCCTTCAATAACTGCATTTGCTAATACATCTGTTACTAATTTAACAGCACGTATTGCATCATCGTTACCTGGAATAACATAGTCAACATCATTTGGATCACAGTTTGTATCTACTAATCCAACTAATGGAATATTTAATTTTTTAGCTTCTTGAACAGCTATATGTTCCTTCTTAGGATCTACTACAAATATTACATCTGGAATTTGAGTCATTTCTTTGATTCCACCTAAATTCTTTTCTAGTTTATCCATTTCTTTCTTTAATAGGATAACTTCTTTTTTAGGTAGAACATCAAATGTTCCATCTTCTTGCATTTTTTCTAATTCTGCTAATCTTTCAATTCTCTTTCTGATAGTTTTGAAGTTTGTTAATGTTCCTCCTAACCATCTTTCATTTACGTAGAACATTCCGCTTTTTTCAGCTGCTTCTTTAACACATTCTTGTGCTTGTTTCTTTGTTCCTACGAATAGAATTGTTTTTCCTTCTTCTGCTTGTTCTTTGATGAATGCATATGCCTCATCTAATTTTTTTGATGTTTTTTGTAAATCAATAATATGGATACCGTTTCTAGCTTGGAATATATATTCAGCCATTCTTGGGTCCCATCTTCTTGTTTGGTGTCCAAAATGTACACCAGCTTCTAGTAATTGTTTCATTGCAACTACTGCCATTTTAAATTCCTCCTTTTAGTTTTTATTCCTCCACAAATATCTGCATTTAAAATTACCTTATAGGCACTATTTTAAACTCCGTTTGTGTGTGTATTTTTCAACAAGATATATTATATCAAAGAAAAAGCCTTTTTGCAAGGCTTTTTTGAAATTTTTATTACTTGTAAAATCAATTTATTAAATAGTTTGATGGAAAATATTAATTGTTTTTTATGTTACAAAAATGTAATATTAATTTAATATATTTGTAATTTATATTTTGCATATATGGTGATATAATGTACATAACTAAACTAAGGAGAAGTATTTTATGGATACTATTAATCAAGAATTAGAAAAAGAAGGCATTAAAGTTATTTGCCCAATTAGTACTTTAAATGTAAATGAGATTGCAACTTATGTTGCAAGACAACTTTGCACTAAAATGCCTGAACTTAAATTAAAATATAATACTGTATTTATGAGCATTGCAAGACTTCCTATGTATATAGCTGAACTTCCACAAGGTCAATCAGATGCTTGCTATTTTTACAAGAATTCATCAATTTATTTTAGAAAAGGCCTTACTTTTGATAAAATAAAAAAGTTAGCTATACATGAATCAATTCATCATTTGCAAGAAGTAAAAGACGCTAAAGGTAATTTAAAAAAGCTTGGATTATGTACTTATGTTGGAAATAAAGCTTATGGAGAGGCTTTAAATGAAGGTGCTGTTCAACTTATTTCATCTTATTTAAATGGTGAAAAAGCTGATACTGTTAAATACTATGATATTACCCTTCCAACAGATAGTCCTTCATATTATCCTTTAGTTTGTAATTTAGTTAAACAAATCGGTTATGTTTCTAATTTTGCTACAATGTTTGATAGCACTATTTTTGCCAACACTGCTTTTTATGACAAATTTATTGCTGCTTGTGGAGAAGATGAGGCATATAAAATACAACAAAATCTAGATAAAATAGTTGCTTATGAAGGTAAAATAGCTAAGTTAAATACTAAAATTCAAACGGAAGATTTACCTTATAAAAAGTTTAAAGCTTGTACAGATAAAATAAATGATTATAAAGGAAAAATTAAAAAAACATTTTTCTCTACCCAAAACTTAATATTTACTTCATTTTTTAATAAGGAAACTAAAAATTTATTATCTATTACAAGAATTGAAGAATATAGAAAGTATTTATATAGTTTTAAAAACTTAATTGGTTTAACAGATAATTATTCATTCTTTAATGAATTTTATATTCAAAAAATGAATGAATTAGATATTAGGTATGAAGCTTTAGTTAACAACAAAGCTTTGGCTTTAGTACCTCGTTCAAAAGTTAGTATTTTCTTTCATTCTATCAAGAATTTATTTGTTGGAAATGCTAATGAATATGAAAGGCAAAATAATAAATAGAAATTTTTCCTTAGAAAATCTATAAAAGCAATAAACTTTTTATACAATTTATTGCTTTTATTTTTTATTTATTTTTTAGCTTTTCTATAATTTTATATGCTACATCTCTACCTGATTTTGCTGCCCAAGCAACAGTTGCTTTATTTCCTGCAATATCTCCAATTGCATAAACATTAGGAATTGATGTTTGCATTTCTTCATTAATATTTATATATCCCCATTTATTTTTTTCAAACTCTTTTATTACATTTTCTTCCGGCTTTGAGCCAACACACATTATAACATAGTCCATAGGCATTTTATAATTGCTTCCTTCTATGTTTACTGGAGATAATCTTGTCTCTCCTTCTTTTTGAACCAGTTTAGTTTTAATACATTCTATTTCTTCTACTTTATTTTTACCTAATATTTTTACTATGTTATTTTGAAATAAAAATTCTATTCCCTCTTCTTTTGCCGCTTCTATTTCTTTTGCTTCAGCTGGCATTTGCTCTTTAGCTCTTCTATATATTACATAAACTTTTTTTGCTCCTAGCTTTTGTATAGTTCTTGCCGCATCCATAGCAACATTTCCACCACCACTAATAGAGACTATCTTATCTTTAAAGTCTGGATAATTATTATTTTCTAATAATTCATTTCCTCCATATACACCTTCTAATTCTTCACCTTCTATATTCATTTTGCTTGAAACATTTGCTCCTACAGCTAAGATAGTTGCATCATATTTTTTTGATATTTCTTCTATTGTAATTTCTTTACCTATTTCTTGGTTATATTGTACATTAATGTCTAAGCTAATGATACTATTTATTGTCTTTTCTAATATTTTAGGATCTAGTCTAAACTCAGGTATCCCATGAGATAAAATTCCACCTAATTTATCATGCTTTTCATATATTGTAACTTGTGCTCCTGATTTTGCTAAAAAGTAGCTTGCAGTTAATCCAGCAGGTCCTCCACCAATAACTGCAATATTTTTTCCAGATAACTCATCTGTTTTATGTATTCTTTCTATTAAATTATGTTCTAAACCATAATCTGATATATATGCTTCTATTGTTCCTATTTGTACACTTTCTCCTTTAATGCCTCTTACGCAGCTTCCCATACATTGTTTATAATGAGGGCATATTCTACCACAGATACTTCCTAAAATTGTAGTTTTTAATAATGTAAAATATGCTTCTTCTATATTATTTTCTTTTACTAATTTTATAAATGTTGGAATATCATTATTTAGTGGACACCCTTTATTACTACATGGTTTTACTTTGCAATTTAAGCAATATTCTGCACATTCTTGTATATTTTCGTTCATTATATTATTCCTTCCTTTTTTACTTCTTAAAATTATCTCGTAATATAGAATAATATTTCTCATAATTCATTGTCAAGTTTCTGACCACTTGTTCTTCATTCATTTATTAATTTTACTTATATATCTTTTATTTTTTATATTCATACATAAAGTAATTTAATAGACCTACTTCTTCACTAGAAGTCTTTATTTCACCATTATCTAGCATTTGTTTTACTTCTTCTATTGGTAATTCAATTACTTCAATATCTTCTGTTTCATCTAAATGTCTATGTGTTTTTACTAAATCCTTAGCTAAAAATATACTTGTTTTTTCATTTGAATATCCTATAGCTGGATATACTTCTCTTAATTTTTTTATTTTTCTTGCCCTATATCCTGTTTCTTCTTCTAACTCTCTAATTGCTCCTTCTTCTTCAGTTTCTCCTTTTTCTATCATTCCTGCTGGAAATGCTAAAACCTTAATTCCAACTGGAGTACGTGGTTCTCTTATCATAATAAATTTTCCATCATTCGTTTCTGGAATTATTACAGCTGCATGTCCTGCTAAAACATGTTCTCTATATATAATATCTTTTGTTCTTGGATTTCTGTAATGAAGTTCTTCTACTGTTATTCTTTTCCCTTTATATGCTACTTTTTTATCTAATAATTCATAATCTATTTTTTCATAATATTTATTTTCCATATAAATCTTCTTTCTATACTATATTTTTCTATTTCAAAATCTTTTCCTTTTATTTTTTTAATTATTTATCTAATTTTTGTTAGTACCTAATTCTTTATATTTTGCAATTACACTTTTTAAATCTTTCCAAAATTCTATTTTCTTATTTTCATCTCTAAGTAATGCTGCTGGATGCCAAGTTGGCATATATAATATCCCCTTTTGCTCTATCCATTTTCCTCTACTAGATGTTATTCCTAATTCTTTTCCTAATATATTTTTAAGTGCTGTACTTCCAAGTAAAACTATTATTTTAGGCTTAACTAATATAACTTGATTTCTTAAATAGTTTAAGCAAGCATTTGCTTCATCTTCTTCAGGCACTCTATTTTGTGGAGGTCTACATTTTACAACATTTGCTATATATACTTTTTGTCTATCTATTCCTAATCCTTCAAATGCTTTATCCATAAGCTTGCCTGCTCTTCCCACAAATGGAATGCCTTCTTTATCTTCATCAGCTCCAGGACCTTCACCTATAAGCATAATATCTGCATTTTTATTTCCACATCCAAACACTATATTAGTCCTTTGCATACATAATTTACATTTCTTGCATCCTTTAATACTCTTTTCTAAATCTTCCCAATTTGTTTCCATATTTATTTTTCTGTATAATGCAAATATATTATACTATTTCTCCTTTCCTTAATATTTTAGATAAAATTTTAATTTAAGTAATCTTCTACTAAATAGATTTTTCCATCAGATATTTTTGCTTTTACTCCTATTGGCACAGTTATTTTTCTTTCTATATGTCCAAAATTATCTGATTTTATTATTGGAATATTTAAATTCATATCTTCTATTGTATCTAATAGTATTTTTTCAATAGCTATATCTCCTTCATAATTTCCAAGCCATATACCACTTACTTTATTAAATACTTTCTTTTGTCTTAATCTATATAAATAATTACTAACCATAGCTGAAGGTGATTCAAAACTAAATTCTTCTAAGAATAATATTTTATTTGTAAAGTCTATATCGTCTACTAATTCAGTTATTAAAGATAAATTTCCTCCTACTAATTTTCCTTCTGCCTTGCCATTCTTTATTATTCTAAATTCATTTTCATCTGTTGCTAAATCATAATAATTATTTTCAAATCTTCTTAACATTTCATCTAAAGAATAATAATTTGTATCTGGAGAATTTAAAGACTTAAAATTTGGTCCGATAAAACCTATATTTCCAGTTTTTAAATGAATATAATTTATATATGATGTTGAATCACTATATCCACATATAATTTTATTGTTTTTCTTTATCATATCTAAATCTAAATATTCGTATACACTATTTGAATTAAATCCTCCTTTTAAAGACATTATTGCTTTAATATCTTTATTTTCATACATATGATTTATGTCTTCTGCTTTTTCTTTTGCACTCGCTCCATATCCAGTTGTATTTTTGTATACATATTTTCCATATACAGCTTTATATCCTTTTTCTTTTAAAAGCCTTTCTGCCTCTTTTATTTCTTGTATATCTTCCTCTTTTATTTTATCTGAAGGGCATATAACACCAATTGTATCGCCTTTTTTTAATTTATTAGCAAACATACTTTTTTCTCCTTATCAAATAATATTATAATCTATTTCCAATTTTATATTATTTTTTTATAAAAGTCAAAGAATTTGCATAGAAAAAAGTAGCTCTTTGGCTACTTTAATTTTTATTTCATATAAATTATTCCTGTATTTACTTCATAATTAATTCCCTCTGCTCTTCTAGAGTGAAACATATCTTTATTGCATACTGTACATAGATTACAATCAAATATATTTTCTTCTAATATACCTTTGTTAATTAACATTATTTTATTGATTAAAGTTGTATCTACTCTATACTGTCTACCCTTTTCGTTATATAAGTCAGTTTCTTCTATAACATCATATTTTTTGCAAATATCTAAAAAAGTATTTTCAAAAATTTCCTTTACATCATCATTTACTAAAAAGTGATCTTTTCTTATATGTGGACCAATAAAACATAAAATATTTTTAGGATTACAATCCATTTTATTTATTAGCATATCTACTGCTTTAGCACCTATTTTTTTAGTTGTACCTAACCAACCTGAATGAATATTTGCAATAACATTTTTAATTGGGTCATAGAAAAATAAAGGAGTACAATCTGAAAAAGTAGTTGCTAAAATTGCTCCTTTAACATTTGTAATAAGGCCATCTACATCTCTTAGCTTATAAAAAAGATTAGTTACTAAATTTGCATCAATATAATTCATACTATCTTTATAATTACAATCAGTATTAGATATAATTTCATTTTTATTAATTATTCTAATGTTATCAGTATGCTCTTGCTTTGGTAAAATTATTTTTCTCTTATCTATATTTAGACTTTTAGAAATAGCATCAAATTTTGTAAGTCTTATATCTTCATGATTATTATCAATTATTTCATATTTAAATCCATTATTATATGTTTTTAATGAATATACTAATTCTACTTTATTTTTAAATTCATCTAACTTTTTAAATTTTAATAACTGAGTTTTTCCATCATCTACGATATAGTAATTATCCATTATATTTTCCCTTTCTATTATATATATTTATATGTTTAATATTTTATATTATTTCTATTTAAAAGTAAAGGAAGTTATACTAGATATAGGTTTATATAATAAAAAAAATAGACATATATAATACAAATAAATTTATATTATATATATATATTTAAAAATAAAAAATCTGGCGACAACCTATTTTCCATGCAAGGTAACTCGCAAGTATCGTCGGCACATTAGAGCTTGACTTCCGTGTTCGGGATGGGAACGGGTATTGCCTCTATGTAATCATCACCAGAAAAGTTT
>CAWVEX010000012.1:0-18849 GCA_963928415.1 Bacillota bacterium
GATTCATCAAATACTTCTATAATAGGTAAATTGTGTTTTAAACCTGCTTGATAATCATTCATATCATGAGCTGGTGTAATTTTAACACAGCCTGTACCAAATTCCATATCTACGAAATCATCTGCAATTATTGGTATTTCACGATTTACTATTGGAAGTATACATGTTTTTCCTACTATATTTGTATACCTTTCATCTTTAGGATTTACTGCAACAGCAGTATCTCCAAGCATTGTTTCAGGTCTTGTAGTTGCAACTTCAACATAATCGTTAGTGCCTTTTATTTGATATCTTATATGCCATAGATGAGACTGTTCTTCACTATATTCAACTTCAATATCTGAAATTGATGAATGGCAGTATGGACACCAGTTTATCATTCTTTTTCCTCTATATATAAGTCCATCTTTATATAGATTGCAAAATTCTTCTAATACTGCATCTGAAAGACCTTCATCAAGTGTAAATCTTTTTCTGTCCCAATCACAAGAACAACCAAGTCTTTTTTGTTGATTTTCTATTTCTCCACCATATTTTCTAGTCCATGCCCAAGCTTCTTCTAAGAATTTTTCTCTTCCTAGTTCTTCTTTAGTATGACCTTCTTTCTTTATTTTATCTACAACTTTTGCCTCTGTTGCAATTGATGCATGGTCACTACCTGGAAGATATAAAGTATTATATCCTTGCATTCTTTTTGCTCTAATTAGTACATCTTGTATTGTATCATCTAAAGCATGTCCCATATGTAATTTACCTGTTACATTTGGTGGTGGCATAACAATAGAAAATGATGGCTTTGTCTTATCCATACTTGGCTTAAAATATTTCTTTTCTTCCCAATTCTTATATATTTTTTCTTCAAAATCCTTTGGATTATATTTTCCTTCTATTTTTTTCATAAATAAACACCTCGTAATATATTCTTTCTTTTTTTATTTTATAAAATTATTTACCTTCACAGTACAAAGGTTAATATTATTGCACTTACTATAGAGACGAGAAATCCCACCGCTTTAAGCAGAAGGACTTGTTTATTTATATCTTGAGTGCTAAAATATTTTTCTGCAATACTTCTTGCATCAAATATGGTTTTTACACCTATTGCTATTATTACAAGTAAAATTATTTTTATCATATTAATTCCTTACTTTAAAAAAACTTATTTATATTTAATTATTTTTTCTAATTATTGATTTTTATATATTTATTAGCAATAAAATTCTACTGAAAATTTAGCTTCAAATTCTTGTCCTGGAGATAATACTAACATATCTGGCTTTTGAACAAATATATTAGAACTATGAATTCTATCTGCTGTTGACTGCCAAGGTTCTAAGCATATAAATGGAGCCCCTGGTTTAGACCATATACCTAAAAATGGCCAACCTTCAAAATTCATTGTAAGTATTGTTTTTCTTGTTCTACTATTTTTTAAGCTTATTACTTTATTTTGTATCCCTTTAATAATTAAAGCATCATTATCAAAAGTGTGCTCATCTAATTGTATTATCCTATTATTTATTAATTTATTTTTTGCATACTCTGTTCCAACTAAACCATCTACTAAATACAAAAAGTGTGCTCTATCTTCATCTTCTTTAAATTCTAAATAATAGTTTCCCCTTTTTAAGTCATCAGGATCTATCTTAAAAGCAGGATGTCCTCCTATACCAAAAGGCATATTTGTAACACCTGTATTTATTACTTTGTAAATAAATATAAGCTTGTTCTCCTCTTGCCTATATGTATTAGTTAGTTCAAAGTCAAAAGGATATCTTGCTAAAGTATATTTATTACTTTTTAATACATAAGAATGAAAATTATCTAGTTTGGTTACTGGTTCAAATTCCATATCCCTTGCAAATCCATGCTGAGGTATTTCAAAGGTTCTACCATTTATTATTGTTTGATTTCTCTTTAGCTTACCTACAATAGGAAATAATACTGGGGCATGTCTTTTCCAATATACCTTACCATTATCATCTCTCACGTCTTCTCCTTGGTGAATTTTCTCTATACCATCTAGCTTAAAACTTAAAAGTTCTCCGCCAAAACTGGTTGTAGTCATAAGAGCTTCCATAGCTAAACCTTTCCTTTTTATTAAATTTATATATATATAATATTATTTTATAGGCTAAAAGTCAATATTTACAAGGAAAAAACTATTTTTTAGAGCATAAATAAAAATGAAAAAATGCTAATTTTTAGTGTATTTTTATTTAAGCAAAAAACTATGCATTTATTTAAGTAAACACATAGTTTTTTATTTAAATTATTTTGTAATTGATAAAATTTTAAATTTAGCAACACCTGCTGGAATTTTAGCTTCAACTACTTGACCTTTTTTAGCTCCAAGTAAAGCTGAGCCTATAGGTGATTCGTTAGATATTTTATTTTGAGCTAGGTCAACTTCTGTTGAACCAACTATTGTATATGTTACATTTTCATCAAAATCCATATCTAAGACTTCAACTGTATTGCCTACTTGAACTGTTTTGGTATCTATTTCTGAAGAATCTATTATTTTTGCATGTCTTAGTTTATTTTCTAGCTCTGCTATTTTGTTTTCGTTCATTTCTTGTGCATTTTTTGCCTCATCGTATTCAGAGTTTTCAGATAAATCTCCATAACCTAGGGCAACTTTTATTCTACCAGCAATTTCTGTTCTCTGAGTTGTCTTTAGATACTCTAGTTCTTGTTCTAACTTATCATAGCCTTCTTGTGTTAGTAGTACATCTTCGCTGTCCATGACTTATCCCTCCTTTTGTGTTAAAAATTACCTTACATATATTAATACCTAATAGCGTTTTTGTCAAGAGGGGTAGAAGATTTTTCAGATAAAATTTTGTTGAATTACTTTGGTATTTACTTAAGTTTTCATTGACAATTTTCGACAAAATTTTTGATTTTTGTAAATAAAAATTTATTTTACTATTTACAATTATTTCTAAATACAAAAAAAACTATACATTTTAAGCAAATTAAATATGCCTAAAATATATAGTTTTTTATTTTATTATTATTTTTTTATTTTATTATTTTCTAAATTTTTCAATTTTTACTTGCTATATGAATTTTTTTCATTTTTACTTTTTATTTTATTAAATTCACTTAAATCTATTTTTCCTCTTTTACCTATTAATCCTGTTATTATCATTTTACTTTTTTCTAATATGTATCTAGATTCATCTAAATCTTTTTGTTTTAATAACTCCGCTTCAAATAATTCTTTTTTATCCATATTTTCATTTTCACTAAATATTCTCATTATTTTATCTATTTTTATATCTATATTTTCAATACATATTCCTTCAAAATCTTTATTTAATTTAAATTCTTTATTACAGTTTACAATTATGCTATTTTTGTTTACATTAAATCCATTAAAGTTATTAAAGTCCAAATTGATTATTAGCTCTGCTCTTTTTAATGCTTTTCTTTTATTACTAGATACTGTTATATATATTTCTTTTCTTTCTAATCTTTTTTCTAATTCTTGAAACTGTCTTAAATGATTTGTAACTATATTTACTACCTTTACTTTATCTAACATGCTTTCTATTATTCTTATATTTTCTTTTGTATAATTTTCAGCTAAAATATATATTTCTTCTAATTCTTCATTTTTATCTAAAGCATTATAGCAATATTTAATAACTTCAGGCACGGCACATTTAAGTAGGTACTTTCCATCTAACCTATTATATTCAAAATCTATATTCTTCTCTGAAATAATACAATCTATATTGTTTTGCTTTAACTTTTGAATTAACTTACTTATTATTTTTTCATTTAAATCTGGAAGATAATATGTATTATTTTCTATCCTTATAACTTTAAAAAGCTTCTTATATAATTTTTCAAGTCCTGTAAGCTTGTCTAATTTAATAAATCCAATATTCATAAAAATCACCCTTAATATTATATTCGGGTGATTTATATTTATAACTATTTTTGTATTAATTTTATTTACTATATTTGGCTTTATATTGCTTTATTTTATATTATATTACTTAAATACTTTATTTACTTATATTATTCTTCATTTTCATTGCTTTCATTTATATTTAACTTATCACTAATTATTCCCCATACAGTATTAGCTTCTCTATCTTTTGACCAGAATGCTCCACCTGCTAAATCATACTGATTAATTAGATTTAATTTTGCTTTTAGAGATTCTTCATCTTCTATCCACATTTTGTAAGTTGTTCCATTTTGCTCATATTCTATATAATATTGTTTTGTATTTTCATCCCAAGATTTTTCTACTCCATCTGGAATTTTTACACTTCTCATATTAACTACTGAGCTAGTTAAAGTTCCATCTTTTTCTTTCCATAATCTTGTATAAAATGGCATTGCTAATATTAATTTATCATTAGATACTCCTTCTTGTCCTAAGAATTTTTTAATATTAAGTTCTACCCAATCTGCACCTGCAACAGTTCCAGCTTCAGCTGCAGATACACCATTTTGGTCATATCCCATAAATATTATATAATCTGCAACTTGACCTATTACATTTCTATCAAAACATAAAGACCATGTATCTGATCCATCTGGTGCTGTAACATCTACTGAAAGTGTAAGTCCGGCTTCTCTTAATCTTGGAGCAAGTTCTATTAAAAATCTTGAATAATTGTCTTTATCTTCTTTATACATATTTTCAAAATCTATATTAACTCCATCTACACCAGCATCTATTAATTCATCTAAAATATTATCAATTAAATACTCTCTATTTTCATAAGTTGAAAGTAATTTAGATACTGCATCTAAGCTACCTAGTTCACTATTAGATACCATTGGCCAAACTTTATAATTATTTGCATGTGCCCACTCTATATAATTTTTTCCATTTCTTCCTATATTAGTATCAATATCTCCCTTTGCTGTTATTTCATAAAATGAAGGTGATACAACATTTATTCCTTCTATTTGGCCATCTCTTACAGGTGCTTCAACATATTGAGAATAATAGTCCCAAACTAAACTTACTTTTCCATCTATTCTTGTGCTTATATCCAGATTATCTCTTACACTTTTTACATCAGTTATATCCTTTTCCTTAATATAACCTAACTTTCCATCTTTAGTTCTTATTTTTATCCAACCATCTTCTACTATATTTCCACCATTATCCCTATCTTGGACTAATATAACAGTGTCTCCTCTTTCTAATTTATCCACTGTTTTAGATAATATTGTTGGTAAATATTTTACTGACATTTTTTTAGAGCTTAGCGCTTGGACCAATTTTTTACTTAAAGAATCGATTGTAACTATATTAGTTTCTGCAGAATAATTAACTTCAATATTATATATATCTGTTAAATCTGTTATTGGCATATATATAATTCCATCTCTATTTAATAAAGAATGTTCTATAGTTTTATTAGCACTATTAACTGTAATACTTGTTCCTTCAAAAGGTAATACTACTGTTTTTGTATTAGATGTAGTTATAACTCTACTATTATCACTATCTACTAATAAATATTCATCAAAGAAATTTTTTATATCTGCTGTTGATAAATAAATAGTATTATCTTCGATTATTATATTTGATTTTACATTTCTAGTAATATTATTATTATTTATTATTAAATTAGTTCTATCTGCAAATTCATCTCTTGCATAATTTGGAGCAATTTTTATTGCAAATACCATTAATCCTAAGATAATTGCTACTACTATAATTCTTAATATTAATCTTGGTATATTAATTTTTTCTTCTTTTAACCTATTTTGCTTCTTATTCATTTTTTCTTTCCTTTCGTTTATTTATTACATAAATATAATACCATAAAAGATATTTTTATGGAATAGTTTTTGATAAAAATGAATATTCACTTTTTATTTTTATTTACATATAATGTTACAAAGGAGGTAAAGCATGTGTAAGATACTAAAAAAATTACTTGCTACTTGCCTCATAGGTTTTGGATTAGGAGTTTTGCTTGTACTGTTACTTCCATTATCCGGATGGCTTTTTATTATAGGCTGTGCTATTGCTCTTGGTGGTCTTTGCATACTATTTTCTAAGTAAGGAGGAATTAATATGACTATAGTAGTAAAAAAGGTTCCTAAATTTTTAAGAGGAATTGTCAAATTTTTGTTTAGAATAAAAGACTAATTTTGTACATAAGAAATTTTATTTAGGTATAATTTAGATTAATTTATTAATTAATAGCTTATTATTATTTATATTCTATATTATAAAAAATATTAATTATTTGAAGTAGAAAAAAAGCACTACCTTAATGTAGTGCTAATTTATATAATATTAAACATTTCCTAATTTTGCTGAACGTAAGCATTTAGAGCATACAGACATCTTTTTTGATTCTCCGTTTACTTTTATTCTTACTGTTCTAAGATTTGGTTTCCATGTTCTTTTTGCTCTTCTACTAACATGTGAACGAGCTATACTTATTCTATTTCCATTTGCTACTGCTTTTCCGCAAATATCACATTTAGCCATTTTACTGCACCTCCTATGCTTAATTTTCAATCGCTATTATCTATGATAACATATTTATTAGATAATTTCAAGTGTTTTAGTAAATATTTTTTGTTTTTAGATTTATGTAAATCTTTTCTATACATTATTTTCGAAAAATACTTTTAATTTTTCAAATTCGTCCAAATAAGATTTTTTTATATTATCATATATTTCTCTAGATTTTTCTTCATCATATAAATGTGAAAGTACATTTCTATCAAGCATCATATTTATCCATATATCACCATTTTTTATAATTTTTGCTTGATAAGCTAGTTGAATTATTGCTCTTGGGCTTAACCCACAAATTAAATTTGCTTTGATTCTTTTTTTATTGAATTTATAAATTCTTGATTTTTTAAATCTTGCATAAATACTAAATCTATTTTATATATACAATCAATTAAGTCAATTTCATTCATTATTTCATATTTTTTCTTATTTGATACTTTGTCAATTACAGCAATATCTATATCTGAATTTTCTCTGTAATCTCCTCTTGCTCTTGATCCAAATAAATATAATTTAATACTACATTTTGTTGATACATTTTTTATTTGTTTTATTAATTCATCACTTAATCCATACATATTTTTAACCTCATATTTATATTACACTATTTTTTGCAAAATGTCTATTAATATTAATTATAATATCTTTGCTACTTCTTCAGTATTTACACTTTGCTTTGTAGGAATTTTAATTATTTCAAATTTTGAAGTATTATTGCCAAACTTTATTTCAACAATATCTCCTATTTTAATTTCATAGCTTGGTTTTACTACTTTTCCATTTACGCTAATTCTCCCACCATCTGCTGCTTCATTTGCAACAGTTCTTCTTTTTATTATTCTTGCAACTTTTAAAAATTTGTCTATTCTCATTTTCGAATTAAATCCTTTCTAGTATTTAACTTATATAAATAAGTTTATATTTCTATACATTTATTTAAATATGTCGAATATATGCATTCTTTATCTACTTTTCTATTTAGTGCTTTTTCTAATGCTCTTTTATATAAATCTAATTGTGATTTATATCTTTCTACTAGTTCTTTTTCTTCTTTAATATAGTCTGTTTTATAATCTACTAATATAAGTTTATCCTCTTTTGAAATATAATAAATATCTATTACACCTTGTACTAATATTGGTTCATTAGTTCCTTCAAAAAGTTCATTTGAATTTATATTTAAGTAAAATGGTGTTTCTCTTTTTACTTCTTTTGCATCTAATATGTCTTTAAATAACTTAGAAGCTAAATAATTTTCTATTAATTTCATATCAATTGCGTCTTTTTCTTCTTCAGTTATTATATTTTTAGATATTAGTTTTTCTATTAATTTATTTACTTCATCACTATTTTTCTCGTTTGTTATCTTACTTAAAATTAAATGAATTATTGTTCCTTTTCTTGCTCCTTTAATTTCTTTATCTACTGCAAAAGATGGAACTTTTATTTTACTGTTTTCATTTTTAAATTTATTGCTATTTTCTTTTTCCTTAGATGTATTTTCTTTATAAGATTTTAAATTTTCAAATTCTTTTAAAGCCGTTACTGATGTTTTTGTTGGAAGTTCTATATCTTTTGCATATTTATATGTATAATTTAACATTTTATCTATTTTTTCATATTCTTCCATATTTATTTTGTGATTACGTATTTCACTTATTATTTCTTCTTTATGTTTTCTTATTTCTGCTTCTTCTTCATTATTATTTTCTTTTAATAATTCAGATTTATTTACAATATTTAGTTTCATGCAAGAACTATCATTATATTTATATACAAGTTCAAGCCAATCTAAATATGATTTATATTTTTCTACTAATCTTGGATTCAATTTTTCTGGTTTTGTAAATTTATAATATTTAGAAATTTCATCTACTTTTTCTTGTAATTTTTTCTCAACATTATCGATTGTTCCTACTATTATTAGCTTTTCTTTTGCTCTAGTTAATGCAACATATAGAACTCTCATTTCTTCAGAAATTGCTTCTTTATTAGCCTTTATCTTAATTGCATCTTTAGCTAAAGTTGGAAATTCTATTCCATCTTTTATGTAGTTTGCGCCTATTCCTAAGTTATTGTCTAAAACTATCTTTTCAGACATATCTCTTAGATTAAACTTTTTACTGCTATTACATAAAAATACAATTGGAAATTCTAGTCCCTTACTTTTGTGAATACTCATTATTCTTACAACATCATCGTTTTCACCTATTATTCTTGCTGAATCTATACTTTTGCTGCTTGTTCCTACTTTTTCCATAAATAATATAAAGTTAAATAAACCTTTTAAACTAATTTTTTCATATTCTCTTGCTTTTTCAAATAATTTTTTAAGGTTTGCTTGTCTTAGGTTTCCATCTGGCATTAAACCAACATAGTGGTAATATCCAGTTTTATTATATATATCCCATATAAGCTCATCTAATGGTTTTGTTTTTTCTTCCTCTTTTAATGTTTTTAAAAGATCTAAAAATTGAGTTATTTTTTCTTTTAGATTTTCAGAAATATCCATGCTTTTTTTTGCTTTTTCAAAAGCTCTATAATATGATATATTTTTGTCTACTAATCTTATTTCAATAAGCTCATTATCTGTAAATCCTCCTATTTCTGACCTTAGTACTGTAACTAATGGAATATCTTGAAGAGGATTATCTATTATTTTAAGTAGTGACATTATTGTATCTATTTCAATTGTATTTAAATATTCAGTTGTTATATCTGAAAATACAGGAATTTTTGCATCCATTAATTCTTTTTCATATATGCTAGCTACTGCTTTTGGACTTCTTAAAAGAATTGTCATACTTTTAAAAGGAACCCCAGATAAGTTTAGCTCTTTTATTTTTTTTGCAACTAATCTTGCCTCTAAAGCTGCATTTTCAATTACCTCTGCATTTTCTTCATTTTCATCTTCTTCAGTTTCTATTATATCAAGTTCAGTTTCTAAATCTAAAGAAGTACCTTCAAACTCAGCTCCTAAATTTAGTGCTTCTTCTTTTGTATATTCTATTTCGCCTAACTTTTTACTCATTATATTGTTAAACACTAAGTTTGTAATATCTAATATATTTTTTCTACTTCTAAAATTCTTATATAAAAGTATTTTAGTATTTTCTTTAATTTCTCCTTCTGGTAATTTATATTCATTATATTTTTGCATAAATAGTTTTGGATTTGCTTGTCTAAATTTGTAAATACTTTGTTTAACATCTCCAACCATAAATACATTGTGTCCATTTGATACACTATTTAATATATATTCTTGAACTGAGTTACTATCTTGATACTCATCTATTTCTATTTCATCAAAATTATATTTTTTAGCTATTTCAGTTGGATTCCCATTTTCATCTACTAATATTTTTAATGCTAAATGTTCAATATCATTAAAGTCTACTATATTTTTTTCTCTTTTCCTTTTTGCAAATTCTTTTTCAAATTTTAAAACTAAGTTTTGTAAGCTTTTTAAAGTATTGTACATTTCATTAATATCTTCGATTGTTTCTTTTGAAGTTGTTCTTACTAATTTTTGAATATCTATAAAACTTGCTTTTGCTAAATCTCTAATGGATTTAGCTCTTTCTTTTGCTTCTTTTTCCTCTTCTGATATTTTACTTTTTCTTGGCCAATTGGCCCATCCTTTTGAATTTAAATCTTGATATAACTTGTCCCATATATTATTTGTTTCTTCTTTAGAATAATTAATAAGCATTTGATTTATATATTCTAAATCTGTTTTTAGTACTGATATATAGTCTATAAGATTTGGATATGTTTCAACTTCTTCTATGGCAGATTCTAAATTAATTTTGCAATCTTCTAAAGTTTCTTTTACTTTATCTACTATTATTTTTCCCCAATTTGTACTACTAAAATCCGTTATTATATTTGAATTACTAGAATTGTTTTCATTATTTGTATTTGTTATTAAACTTTTATCATCATTTTCTATATATTTTATATTATATTCTTCTACTGCATTTTGTAGCCATTTATCTGGAAAAGGATCACTTTGTATAAATTCATATATTTTTAGTATCATTTCCTTTAGTTTTGAATCATCATTATATGTTGCATATTTTTCTAAAAGACCGGTAAAATCGCTATTTTGACTTTCATATTCTTCATCAAATATATCTTCAATTGTTTCTTGTTTCATTATCTCTATTTCAGTTTCATCAGCTACTCTAAAGTTGTTACTAATTCCAATTTCAAAAAAATTATTTCTTATTACATTTAAACAGAAAGAGTGTATTGTACTTATATTTGCTTTATTTATAAGTAGTAATTGTCTTTGCAAATTTTGGTCATTTGGATTTTCATCTATTTTTTTATAGATTTCATCCATAAGTCTTTGGCGCATTTCACTTGCAGCTGCATTTGTAAAAGTAACTACTAATATTTTATCTATGTCTACTCCATCATTTATTATTTTATTTACTATTCTTTCAACTAATACTGAAGTTTTACCACTTCCTGCAGCAGCTGATACTAAAATATTTGCTCCTTTAAGTTTTATAGCTTGCATTTGTTCTTCGGTCCATTTTCTTTCTGACATTTTTTATTAATCCTCTCTATATATTACCTTGTTTTATTATATATTAGTTCTATATCTTTTTCAAGAAATTACCTATTAAATGTATTTCCTTTTATAATAAAAATAATAAAGTTATTAATTTTAGCTTGTATTAATATATATTTAATGATATAATTGTTATTTGTCAGATGCAATTAATTTCCAATATTCATACTTTTATATTAAAGGAGGATAAGTATGATTATCGTAAAGCTCATTGACTTTTTTGCCAAAATTGGAATCTTGGTTTTGACATTCTACTACATATTTACATTCTATAAAAAGGATGTTGATGATTTGAAATCTGTAAAAAAGCAATTACGGGCAGATTTTTTAATGGTTGTAATTTCTTCTATTATATCCATATGTTCAATTATACTTGGCAAATTGGGTAATTTGGTAATTTATCTATTGTTAGCAATACTTTTTATCTACTATTTAAAAAAAGACAAAAAGTATTACAACATTTTACTTCTTCAAGAAAAGCAAAAAAAAGAATTTATAGATTTTCTGAATCGGATAAAATATAGAAATAATATAATAGAGGGGGAGTTTAGAGAAATTTCTGAAGATGAATTACAATCTTCAAATAAATAATCATATTTTGGGAAGCAAGAAAGGTGCGAGTATTTTTACCCGTGCCTTTCTTGCCTCTCTTTATTTTTAATGCCAGTTATTTTAATGTTCTAATTGTTATTTTTTGCGAATACAATTAAGCAAAAGTATTTCAATTAGAAGGAGCATTAGCTATATGAAAGGTGTTTCAATCGAAGAACGTGCTATTAATTTAGCACATTATATTATAGATTCAAAAGATACAGTTAGAGGTACAGCAAAAAAATTTGGAATATCCAAAAGTACAGTACATAAGGACGTTTCAGAACGATTACTTGAAATTAGCCCATCGCTAGCACTAGAGGTTAGAAAAGTATTAGATGAAAATAAAGCTGAAAGGCATATTAGAGGAGGCCTAGCAACTAAATTAAAATACAGTCATTTGCATAAAAATAATAATTAAAATATTTCTTATTATTTATTTTTCTAGTTTTTATTTATAATATTATATTGCTTGAAAATCGTCTTTTTTAATTTTTTTGTTACAAGATATTGCATTTTTCGACAAAATATGATAAATTATTTCTAGCGGAACAAATTTACGTAAGTAAATTTCGGAAGCATTCCAAATACCAACTAATTCGAAGGAGATATTACATGCAGGAATATCTCCTTTTTATTTTTTATAAAACTTGGTTTATTAAATTATAAAATTTAGTTAATATTTTATATCTTTATTTTTCATTATTATCTTAATCATCTGTCATGCTTTCTCTCATTAGTTTATCAAATTCAGGTAATTCCTTTTTTAAAATTATTGGTCTTCTTGTTTTTATGTTTATAAAGCATAAATCAGTTTCTCCCATTGCAACAATTTCCCCGCTTCCAACTTTAGTCATTACATAGCTAATAGTAATTTTTATACTATCATATTTTTTAACTTTTGTTTCTATTTCAATACTATCTCCAAATGTACTTCCATTTTTATATTTGCAATTTACTGAAAGTATTGGTGAAGTAATTCCCATAGCTTCTAATTTGTCAAAACCAAAACCCATCTCTTCAAGCCAAGCTACTCTTGCTTCTTCCATCCATCTAATATAATTCGAGTGATGAGTTAATCCCATCTTATCTGTTTCATAATATTGAACTTTATGTATATATTTAGCCATCATTTCCTCCTTAATGATTATTTTTTCTTTTTACATTTTTACTTTTTAATTTAGGTTTATTACTTATTGATACTTGTTTTTTAGCTTTTAGCCTATTTTTCTTTTGCACTGAATATCCAAACTTTCCAAGTTTTTTACCTAAAGCATAATATCCTCCATTTGCATAAGCAATTAAGTTACATTTTGAAATATCAAAAGCCCCTTTTTCATCAATATATTTTTCATCTGCATCAATGCATAGTACTTCTGCTAAAAACATTGTATGACTTCCAAGTTCTGTAATTTGCTTTATCTTACATTCTATAGATACTGGGCTTTCTTTAATTAATGGACATTTTACCATATTTGCTTTTTCCTTAGTAAGGTGCATTTCTTTAAACTTATCTACATCTCTACCAGATTTAACACCACACCAATCTGTTGCAAATGCAAGTTTTTCTGTTGTAAGATTTATAACAAATTCCTTTTCTTCCTTTAATATATTATATGAATATCTTGTTGGCCTTACTGAAATATATACCATTGCAGGATTGGTATTAATTATACCAGTCCATGCAACAGTTATTATATTTGATTTTTCCATATCTCCTAAGCTTACCATTACTGCTGGAATTGGATATTCAAATGTACCTGCTTTCCATTTTATTTTGCTCATATTCTCATTAATCTCCTCTTAGTATATTTAATTCATTTTTAGGTTGTTATCTTATTCATAATAATAATTCAATTTCTATTATTCAAAGACTGTTTTTACTTTTGGAAGTAAATAATGGCTTCCGCCTCTTCCCTTTACATTTTCACACATTGAAACTACAACTAATCCATTTTCATCAAATGCATCAAACCATCCTATTTCTGTTCCATCTTCATCTTGCTGATTTTCTTTTATCTCTGCAGTTCCAGTTTTTCCTGCAATTGTTTTACCATCTACCTTTGCATCTTTTCCAGTTCCTTCTTCTACTACTTTTATTAAATCTTGCTTTATTTCATCTGCTATTTCTTTTGATATTACATTTTCTTTGTAATACTTTACATCATCACTTGTATTAGAACTTCCTACAATATTACCAGATAAATTATTATTTTCCTTTTTTTCTATTACTGGCATTACCATATTTCCACCATTTGCAAAACTTGAATAAATCATTGCCATATGTATAGGGTTAACTAACATTTTGTCTTGTCCATATCCACTATTTGCTATACTAGAGTCACTATCCATTTCTCCATAGGTTGACTTAGTAATATCTTGCACAAATGAAATTTTATCATTAAATCCAAATTCATCTAATCCCTTTTTTAAATTATTTCTACCTATCTTTAAAGCAGCTTTTGCAAAATATATATTATCTGAATATTTAAGTGCATTTTGTAAATTTGCTGGTCCTGAATATGTTTCAAGTGTTGTTACATATAAATCTCCCCATGAACTATCATTTTGCCATTTAGTTCCGCTTGCTCCAAAGTCTTCATCTGCTGCAAAACTATTATATTTAAGTCCTATAGCTCCAATTACTGGTTTTAAAGATGAACCTGGTACATAAGAACTTAAGTATCTATTGTACATAGGCTTTTTTTCATCATTTTGCAAAGTTTCCCATTCTTCATTTGTAACTCCAAGTGAAATATCATTTGCATCATAAGAAGGTGTACTAACTAAAGCTAATACTTCCCCTGTGTTATAATTCATTGCAACAGATGCACCTTCGTCATCTTTAAATTCATTATATAATTTTTGCTGTATATTTAAATCTATAGTTGTCTTTATATTTTCTCCGTTTTTAACTTCTTTTGATGCTAAAGTTTTTGTTTTAGTTCCGTTTTCATCTACTATATATATTTCTTCTCCATCTTCACCTTTTAACCTACCATTATATGCATATTCTAATCCCGTTTTTCCCTCACCATCTTGCACATATCCTGTAAGTATTGATGTAGCTTCTTTATATGGATATACTCTTGCATTTACATCTTGAATTAAAATTCCCTTAATAGTTAATAACTCATTTTTTAAATCTTGTTTATCTTTTGAAATTTTTCTTAATGGCACAAAAGTATCTTCTTTTACATATTCTGCATTTAATGAATTGTTAATTGTATCTTCTGTTATTCCAAGAAGTTCTGAAAGCTTTGCTAAATTAGTTGTATCATCCATTTTTCCTGGTACTAAACCAACATAATATGCTGTCCCATCTTTGGCTATAGCTATATCATTTCTGTCATATATAGCTCCCCTTGTGCTATCTAATGTTGATACTCTTACTTTATATTCATCTTTTAAATCTGGGAAAATAACTGATGAATCCCATAATATTTTATAGCCTTCATCACTTTTTTGAAGTTTAACAGTATTTAAAAAGTTCATACTTCCTGCAATTGTATCCATAGAATTATTATATGTAACATTTATTATGTTACTATTATCTTCATCTTCTACATTAGTAACCACTGTTGTATTAATATTATTAGCTTCAATTCCCTCATATATATTTTTTATCCTTGTAACAAAATCTTCTTTTGATGTATTAGTTTTGACATAATCATACATTGCATCATATTCTTTGTTATTTAGCTTTTCAAAATATTCTTTCAAACAAATTGATGGCTCTGTTTGATTTGTTTTATATACTATTACACCAATTGAAATCACAGCTATAACTAATATGCATAAAATAACAATTAAAATTTTTTTCATAAACTTTCCCCTTCTAAATAATGGAATACTTTTATCTTAAATAAATTTCCACTGTTTTTTATATTAGGCACTAAAAAACCTATGCATATTTTATACTACATAGGCTTTTTTTTCAATATTTTTAACTCGACTGTTAGACTATTTTTCAATTTTTATATTAATTTTCTTCAATAATCTCTTTTGCTCTTTTTACATCTTCATTATTTGCTACTCTTACATCTTTAAGTTCATATGGTACACCTAATTTTTCCCATTTATATTTTCCTAAATCATGATAAGGTAAAAACTCAAATTTTTCTACATTTATAGTTTTTAAAAATTCTTTTAACTTTAATAAGTCCTCTTCTTTATCTGTAATACCAGGTACTAACACTTGTCTAATCCATATTCTTTTATTTTTATCATTAATATATTTTGCGAATTCTAATTCTAATTTATTAGATGACCCTGTTAGCCATTTGCAAGTTTCATCATTTATGCATTTTATATCTAATAAAAATATATCTGTTAAATCTACTATTTGTTTTATTTTATCTGTTATGCTAAACATTCCTGAAGTATCTATACATGTAGATATGTTATGCCTTTTTAGTTCTCTAAATAAAGCAATAACAAAGTCTTGTTGAAGTAATGGCTCCCCTCCACTTAGAGTAACTCCTCCATTTGATGCTAAAATGTAGTTTTTATATCTTAATATTTTTTCTACTACTTCTTTTACTGTGTAGTTATTTCCTGCATTTATATCCCAAGTATCTCTATTTTGACAATATTTGCATTTTAAGTGACAACCTTGCATAAATACTACAAATCTTATACCTGGTCCATCCACTGCTCCTAGACTTTCAAATGAATGTATTTTGCCTGTTACATTTTCATTGTTCATTAATTTGCTCCTTTTTTACTTTTGGGACGGACCTTTTTGTAAAATATTTTACGATTAGGTCCGTCCCAAAATGAAAATCTATATTATTTTACAAAAAGGTCCGTCCCAATCGTAAAATATTAAATCTTTTCTTGTATTGTTCTTGCTATTACTTCTTCTTGTTGTTCACGAGTTAATTTTACAAAGTTTACTGCATAACCTGAAACACGTATTGTTAAGTTAGGATAGTTTTCTGGATGATTCATTGCATCTATTAGCAAGCTTCTATCAAATACATTTACATTAATATGATGTCCGGTTTGCATAAAGTATCCATCTAGCATACTTGTTAAGTTATTTATTCTTTCTTCTTCACTATGGCCTAAAGTTGATGGTGTTATTGCGAATGTATATGAAATACCATCTTCTGAATATTCATAAGGAAGTTTAGCTATAGAGTTCATAGAAGCTAAAGCTCCTGATTCATCTCTTCCATGCATTGGATTAGCACCTGGTGCAAAGGCTACTCCTGCTTTTCTACCATCTGGTGTACTTCCTGTATTTTTTCCATACACAACATTTGAAGTAATTGTAAGTATAGATAATGTAGGGTCTGCATTTCTATATATTTGGTGTTTCTCTAATTTCTTCATAAATATTTTTACTAAGTTAACTGCTATTTCATCTACTCTATCATCATCATTTCCAAACTTAGGGAAATCTCCTTCTACTTCATAATCTACAGCTAAGCCTGCTTCATTTCTTATAACCTTTACTTTAGCATATTTTATAGCTGAAAGTGAATCTACTGCTACTGAAAATCCTGCAATTCCGCAAGCCATAGTTCTTCTTATTTTTCTATCATGAAGCGCCATTTCTAATGCTTCATAAGAATATTTATCATGCATATAGTGGATAGCATTTAATGCTTTTATATATATTTTTGCAACATATTCCATCATTTGATCAAATTTTTCTATAACTTCATCATAATTTAAGTATTCTGATGTAATAGGTTCAAATTTTGGAGCAACTTGTTTTCCTGACATTTCATCTTTTCCACCATTTATTGCATATAGAAGTGTTTTTGCTAAATTTGCTCTTGCACCAAAGAATTGCATTTGTTTTCCTATCTTCATAGCAGATACGCAGCATGCAATACCATAATCATCACCTAAAGTTATTCTCATTAAATCATCATTTTCATATTGAATTGAAGATGTTGCAATAGATATTTTTGCACAATATTTTTTAAATCCTTCTGGTAAATTCTTAGACCAAAGAACTGTTATATTTGGTTCTGGCGCTGGTCCTAAATCTTCTAAAGTATGAAGTAATCTAAATGAGTTTTTTGTAACTAATGTTCTACCATCTATCCCCATTCCACCTATACTTTCAGTAACCCATACAGGGTCTCCACTAAATAAAGCATTGTATTCAGGTGCTCTTAGGAATCTTACCATTCTAAGCTTAAGAACAAATTGGTCCATTAATTCTTGTGCAAATTCTTCATTTATTGTGCCATTTTTAAGGTCTCTTTCCACATATATATCTAAGAATGTTGAAACTCTACCTAAACTCATTGCAGCACCATTTTGGTCTTTTATTGCACCAAGATATGCAAAGTATGTCCATTGAAATGCTTCATGTGCATTTTTAGCAGGTTTTGATATATCAAATCCATATTTTTCTGCCATTAATTTTAATTGATTTAGAGCATCTATCTGATCATGTATTTCTTCTCTATCTCTAATTACTTCTTCTGTAAATTCATCTGTATCTAGTATATTAAGTTCATCTTGTTTTTCTTCAATTAACTTGTCTACTCCATATAGAGCAACTCTTCTATAATCTCCAATAATTCTTCCTCTTCCATATCCATCTGGAAGACCTGTTAAAAGATGTGCACTTCTTGCTCTTCTTATATCTGGAGTGTATACTGCAAATACTCCATCATTATGTGTTTTTCTTAATTCATGATATATATATTCAACTTCTGGATCTACTTTGTAGCCATAGCTTTCGCAAGATTTTTCAACTATTCTTATACCACCATTAGGCATAATAGCTCTTTTTAAAGGACTATCTGTTTGAAGTCCTACTATTGTTTCTAAGTCTTTATCTACATATCCTGCTTCATATCTATTTATTCCAGATGGAGTTTTTGTATCTACATCTAAAACTCCTTTTTCTCTTTCTACTTTATATAATTCTTGGATTTTATCCCAAAGTTTTGCACTTTTTTCTGTAACATTTGCTAAAAAGCTTTCATCTCCATCATAAGGTGTATAATTTGCTTGAATAAATCCTCTTACATCTATTTCTTTTGTCCATTCTCCTTGTTTATTAAATCCTTCCCATTCTTTAAAATCCATTTTAATACCTCCTCGTATAATATGTTTATAAGGTTTATTTAATATGAATTTTATAAACATATTCTTTCTTTTATATTTTTAAATAACCTTTCTA
>CAWVEX010000013.1:0-4914 GCA_963928415.1 Bacillota bacterium
TAGAAAGGTTATTTAAAAATATAAAAGAAAGAATATGTTTATAAAATTCATATTAAATAAACCTTATAAACATATTATACGAGGAGGCGTCTTTATGACAAGGTTATTTGCAACCAAAGTTTCTTCTTTCGGCATTCACAACCGGAATCCCAAGAAACGGTGCAAATCTTTCGTAGTCAAGGACTGCCACGGTGCACCATTCTGATGAAGCACCAAACAATGGCTGGGGCAAGAAATTGCCCCAGCTTGCTTTTTATAGCTTGTCAATAATATTGTAGAAATTTGTCGATGAAAAATAAACAAAATGGAAGTTAAGAGAAGAAAATAACAAGCTTACTTTTTTATTGCGAAAAATACTTGCTTTTATGTAAAGAATATGATACAATATTTATGCTTGAAAAGAGATTTTGTGCTTTTTAAGTTCCTTGCTTACTAAAAAATTAGCAGGCTATTATCCATAAGGAGGTGAATATAATGAATAAATACGAAAGTGTTATCATTATTAATCCATCTGCAGATGAAGATAAGGTAAAAGCTCTTATCGATAAATTCTCAGATTTGATTAATAAACAAGGTAAAGTAGAAAAAGTAGATACTTTAGGAAAAAGAAAATTAGCTTATGAAGTAAAGAAAAACAAAGAAGGTATTTATGTAGTATTTTACTTTGAAGCAGAACCATCTTTAATAGCAGAATTAGAGAGAAATTACAGAATAACTGATGAAGTTATTAAATTCATAGTTATAAAAAATGAAGAATAATAATTAGTTATTTTAAGTAAATACAACTGAAAAATTAACTTAAGCTTTTGAGGGGCCGAAAGGTAGGTAAAAATGAATAAAGTAATATTAATGGGTAGATTAACAAGGGACCCAGAAGTTAGATATACACAAACAAGCAATACACTAGTTGCATCTTTTTCACTAGCTGTAAATAGGAGATTTACAAGAGAAGGAGATACTCAAACAGCAGATTTTATTAATATTGTTGCTTGGGGCAAAACTGGTGAATTTTGTAGCAAATACTTTAAAAAAGGTCAACAAGTTGCAGTTGTTGGAAGAATCCAAACAAGAACTTGGGAAGACCAACAAGGCCAAAAAAGATATGTAACAGAGGTTGTTGCTGAAGAAACATATTTTGCAGATAGCAAAAGAGACTCTCAAGGAGCAGGAAGCTTTGACAATAACTTTGGAGGAGATAATGTAGCATCTAGTGGAGATACATCAGATTTTGAAGTATCATCAGGAGATGACTTACCATTTTAATTAGAAAGGGGGCAATATTATGGCAGACAAGAAAAATAACAGAAATAGAAGAAATAACAAAGATTATGATGATGATTATAAAGTAAGAAAAGTTAGAAAAAAGGCTTGTCCACTTTGCAGTGACAAAAATCTAGTTCTAGATTATAAAAATCCAGATCAATTAAAGAAATTTGTTAATGAAAGAGGAAAAATTCTTCCAAGAAGAACAACAGGTGCATGTGCAAAACATCAAAGAGATATAACTACAGCAGTTAATAGATGTAGACATATTGCTATGTTACCATATAGCCAAAACTAATATATTTTTACATTAAAGAAAAACGATTTCCAAAGTGTAAAAGAGCAGTAAAGTTAGAACAAAAATCGGTTCTAACTTTATTTGTTAAATAGGACATTTTATAAAAGTAAAAATAAATATTATGTATAAAGAATATAAAAGGAGAGGATATTAGGTAAAACTAATATCAACTTATAAAATGAAAAAAAGAAATATAATTATAGTAATTGCAATAGTATTAGTTTTACTAATAGCTATTGTAATAGGAAATTTAAATAGGAAAGAAGAAAGTAAAAGCCATAACTTAAAGATAGTTACATCTTTTTATCCAATATACATTATGACTCTTAATATTACAAATGGAGCAAATGGAGTAGAAGTAAGTAATATGGCTGAAAACTATGTAGGATGTATTCATGATTATACTTTAACTACTACAGATTTAAAGAAGTTTGAAAATGCAGATATATTTATTGAAAATGGATATGATATGGAACAATTTTCACAGAAAATAATTGATTCATATCCAAATGTACAAATGATTGATTCAAGCACAAAAATTACAGATTTTGTACAAGATGGAGATGAAATAAATCCACATTTTTGGACAAGTATAGATAATTATATATTGCAAGTAGAAGAAATTACAGAAAAACTTAAAGCAATAGATTCTAAAAATAGCGATTTATATGAGCAAAATAAAAATACATATATTCAAAAATTGGAAAATTTAAAAAGTAAATATAAAGATTATGATTTTAAAGATAATTTAGTAGTATCATTAAATGAATCATTTTCATATTTGTTTAAGTTTATAGGGGTTAATGAAACTTTAATAGAAACAGATCATGAACAAAGTAGTTTATCAGCGGAAACAGTAAAAGAAGTTATTGAAAAAATGAAGAAACTCGGAATAGATAAGGTAGTTATTGGTCAAAACGATGATGACCAAAATGCAAATCTTATATCTAATGAAACAGGAGCTAAAGTATATAGACTTAATGATGCAATGAGTGGAGATAACTCACTAAATTCATATATAGATATTATGAAAGAAAATTTAGAAGTATTAAAAGAAATGTTTGAATAGAAAAATATTAAAAACATATAATAAAAAAATTTTCTTAGAATTTTGCAATAAGAATAACAGTTAATATTGTATGAAAGGACTAAAATATAATGGAAAGTTGTGGATTTCATTGTACCAAAATTGAGAATTTATCAGTAAAAATTGGAAAAGAAGATATAATAAAAAATATTAATATAGAATTGCATTGTGGAGAACTTTTAATGCTTATTGGAAGAAATGGTGCTGGAAAATCCACATTACTAAAATCTATATTAGGTGAAATTAATCATACTGGAAAAGTTGAATTTTTCGATATGAAAGAAAATAAAAAGAAAAGAATTAAAATAGGATATGTTCCACAGCATTTAAATATTGAAAGAGATATGCCAACTACAGTATATGATATGTTTGCATCTTACACTTCCAATAAACCAGTATGGCTAGTAAAAGATAAGGCATTATATAGAAAAATAAGAGAAAGTTTAAGACTATTTGGAGCAGAAAAGCTAATAGACAAAAGAGTAGGAAATTTATCTGGAGGAGAACTTCAAAGAGTACTTCTTGCAATAGCAACTTCCCCTGTACCAAACCTTTTAATATTAGATGAACCAGTATCAGGTATAGATAGAAATGGAACAAAGGATTTTTATGAAATATTAGTAAATCTAAAAAAAGAGTATGATATGTCAATAATATTAGTTTCACACGATTTAGATTTAGTAAAAAAGTACGCAGATAGAGTAGTATTATTAGATAAAGAAATAGTAAAAGAAGGAACAGCTGGGGAAGTATTTAACAGTGAAGAATTTAAAGAAAGATTTGGAGATATATAACAATGGAAGTAATATACAATTTATTAGAAGTAATTTTACCATTTAATTTTATGCAATATACTTTTATGAAAAATGCATTTTTAGCTATAATCTTAGTTTCACCAATCTTCGCAATAATTGGTACAATGGTAGTAAATAAGAAAATGGCATTTTTCTCTGATGCTTTAGGACATTCTGCACTTGCAGGTATAGCAATAGGAATGCTTTTAGGAATGACAAATATTAATGTTTCCATGATAATATTTGCAGTTATATTTGCTCTTCTTTTAAATTTAATAAAAAGTAAAACGACATATGGCGCAGATACTATAATAAGTGTATTTTCATCAATTGCTATTGCTTTAGGTTTAGCAATACTTTCTCAAAGTGGAAACTTTAATAAGTATTCAAGCTATTTAGTTGGAGATATTTTAAGCATTTCAGAGTCAGAAATTTTATATTTATTTGTAGCCTTTGTACTAACTTTTATATTTTGGTTTTATTTATTTAATAAAATAAATGCAGTAAGTTTAAATAGCACATTGGCTAAAAGCAAGGGAATAAATGTAAAGAAAGTGGAAAATATTTTTGCTATATTAATTGCAATTATGGTTATGATATCTATAAGATGGGTTGGAATATTACTTATAAATTCTTTAATAATTCTTCCAGCAGCATCTAGTAGAAATATTTCAATGAATATGAGAACATATCATTTATTTTCTATATTAATTGCGTTATTTTCAGGAATTACAGGATTAATAATTTCATATTATACTAACATTCCAACAGGACCTATGATTGTAATTATTTCTGGAATTATATATTTTATAACATTTGGAATAAAAAAATTAGGTGGAATAGACAAATAAAAGTAAACTTGTTTGACAAATATTGGAATATGTGATATAATATAAAGACTACCTTGGATAGGAGTGTTAAAAATATGGAAAAAAAGATGCTTGGTTTGTTGAATTCTTATTTGGCAACTGGCGACGAAAGCCTTCTTCGTGAGCTGTGTGTAGCTCCTGAAGAAGCAGAATCTCCCGCAGATGCGGGAATCGGATTTGATATCCTCGATGAAATATTCGGGGAGTCTGCAGCAAACGAGGGGATGGATCTCTAAGGAGGTCCTCTCCTCGTTTTTATAATATAAAAAAGATAGGGTAAAACATAATAAGCAATCAAAATCAATATATGATATAGTAAAGATACAAGGTTATTTAAAAATTTAAATTAATAAAAATAACAAATTTGTGCATAATATTTATGAAAAATTTGTTGATAAAGATAATTTCTTATGATAATATAGATGAGGAAAATTAAAAGGAATAATAAAAAATTTTTTTTAGTATTATAGAATTATATATTTGGAAAGTTTAATAAAAAATATAGTATATAAATAGAGACAGTAGGTAATATGTCAATAGGAAAATAAAAAATTTTTCAAATATTTTTAATGAAAATATTGAAAAACAAGCACACTTAATAGA
>CAWVEX010000014.1:0-49341 GCA_963928415.1 Bacillota bacterium
TTTTATATCTTGAAGGGAGTTTTGTCTACTACATAGCTAAAGCCTTCGTTACTACCGGCAAGCCGGAAGTATATTTATAATAAAAAATCAATCAGAGAATAAAATCTGGTTGATTTTTTTGTTGCATAAATATTATCCAAATAAAATTTTATTGCCTCGCAGATTCCCCGAGTTTTGACATACTGGTCAAAACTCATATTGGGTTAGGATATTTGGAAAGACAAAATCCTCGTGTCAAGGAAGCATGAAAAATGAATGAGATGTTAGCCTATTCTATACATCTTGAAAACGATAAAAATAAAAATAAAAAAGCAAAAGGAATTGCAAAAACTAAGCAATCAAATACAACTTCTTTTAGTAATAATTCTATTCAAAATTTGTCACAATTATCAAAAGCCAATAACCATAATTTAAGAAAATATTATAACAAAACAGAACTAATCTCTGTAATTTATGGAACAATTTAATGAAGTTTATAATAAATAAAGTTAGATATTCAAAAAGTGAAACCTACAAAAAAGTATATGAAGAACTTAAAAGCGATAACATTCTAAGACAAGAAGATATTGACTTTATTGATAATAAGAATACTAAAAAAAGAAATTATGAATTATAAAATGGAGGTAAAAGATTATGATATTAAAATGTAATAATGAAAAAAGTAGTAAATTTAGTAAAATATTTTGAAACATTAGAGTTTGCAGATAAATTAAGATTAAGCATAGATATACTAAAAAGCTATCATGTAAAAGTAACAAATGACAAAATTTTAGAGATTTTAAAACAATTATTGTGTGAAGTTGATGAAGATTATAATAAGACAAAATTCTTGAATTTGCTTAACTATAAGCATTTACTTATGACATCAGCACAAGTAATGGAATTAACTGAAAAAGAACAGAATATTTTTGTATTTGAGGTATTATATAATATTTATAAGCATTATAACAATTAGTACAAATTTATATTTTTTAAGATAAGCAAATGGACAAGTATATATTTCTATAAACTTGCCCATTTGTTTTGATTTTACCGTAACATATTGAGTATTGCAAAAATTCCCCACATCACCGAACAAATGACATCCAAAATGCAAAGACCTTTTTTACCAGACTTGTAATTGAGAACAGCACAAATAGCCCACAAGATACAGCAAATTCCGTTTAGAACAACCAAAAATGTATTCATATGTTTTCCTCCTTGTAATAGCTCGGAGGACTGTGCCTCCGAAAATTTGATTTTCAAAGGCAACCAAAAATTGTTACAACTTAATTATACAACATTTTACATAAAAAAGCAAATTTTTAAAAATTTGAATTGAGAGTACACATTTTGTAAAAAGTATGCTAAAATGTATTTACAGTCGATAATTGGAAGTAGTGCAATAGTATGAGTATATTTTTTACACATAACTACTTATTATTAATTATTTTTTATTCTATAAATTAATAATAAATTTTTATTTCTAAATATTTTCACATTTTTAGAAAGATTTCAATATAGGTTTATCACATTTTTAGAAACATTTTAAGTACATTTTATCACATTTTTAGATTTTAATGTTGTTTTTATTATAAAAAGCAAGCTGGATATTCCCAAACTTGCTTTTTTATTTTATTCATCCATTTCTGTATTTACCCATTCAACTGAGTTTGCTATATCTTCAACTACTTTTTCTATCTCTTTTTCATCTTTCATATTAAAGCTATATACATCTACAGTTGCAACTATATCGTTATTTAAAATATAATACATATACTCTATTTGTTCTGGTTCAGTATTATAAGTTGCCTTTAATTTTAATACATCATATCCTTTTTCAGTTTTAGATATTTCATTTTCTAGTTCTGGCTTATCTTCTGCACTATTAATGTATTCAACCATATAATCCCTTATTTTTTCAATTGAATCATATTCACTTGTATCTACTTGAAAATAGCTTACATTTAATCCTGCTGGATATGTAGTATAATCTATATTATTAACATCTACTTCATTTGCATTTTCTATTGGGAAGTTACTTATATATTTATAATAACTCCAACCAGATGCATAATAATTAGTATATTCTGTCCAAGTTGTATTTACGTCAAATTTAATTACTCCATCTGTTACTTCTTTAGTTTCATTCTTTTTTGATTGACCTGTTATAATTATTGCTATTGAAGCAATTAAAGCTATTATAACAATTACTATTGCAATTAAATTTGATTTGGAAATTTGTTTTTTAGGTTTTATTTCTTTATTTTCGTTTTCTTGATTATAATAAAACTTACCTTTTTCTTTTTTTACAATTTCTACTGATTTTAATATATCTAGTAATTTTTTATCTATGCTTTTTTCTTCTAATTCTGCTTCTAATTCAATTTTATCTATAGTATGCTCTTTTGATACTGCATTATATTTTACAAATATAGGTTTTATTTTCTCTATTGCTTGCTCTTTTAAACTTTTTAATTCTTCTGGAGTTTGCTCTTTATTATTTATTGTTCCTTCTGCTAACTCCTGCTTTATTTTTGCTCTAATTACTCCCCCGCCTATTACAGTAAATACTACAGCAATAACTGTATCTCTTATAATTCCTGCTTCAAATTCACTATTTTGATATAAATATTTAATTGTATCTATGCTTACATTTAATCCTTCAGTATGTATAAGTATGATTGGTATAATTAATAAACTTGTTATAGCAACTATTATTATTGAAATTAGCATTATTATAATTGGAAGTTTTTTTGTTACTTTTCCTTTGCAAAGCTTATATCCAAAATATGCTCCACCAGCAATAAATATTGCTAAAATTGCTATCATCATATTTCCATAAATATATGCTAATATCCATGGCACTGCTCCAATAAAGCCACCAACAATTGCGCCAATTACTCCAGTTATGTAATTTACATTATTTACCTTTTTTAATTCAGTATTATTTTCTTTTTTGTTTCTTTCTTTATTTGATTCTTTTACTTTAGTTTTCTTTTTATCTACCTTTTTATTTTCCATACACTCCTCCTATTTTCCTATTTTTTGTAACTCTTTTTCAGTTTTCTTTATTTCTTCATTTCTTTTAACTTTTTGAGTTGTTGTTTTTATCATAGGCTCATCTGTAACAATAATTCTTTTAATATGTTTAAATGTAGGTAAAGTTTTATTTATTTCTTTAATATCTTTCATTATTATTTTTTCATATTCTTCTTTTTTAGTATCTGGATAATCTTTTTCCATTACTTCTTTATTATATACTATCTTTGCCATAAGAAGCGTATCTGTACTTGATTCATTTCTAGCAAATACCATACATTCTGCAACATAAGGTAGTTTAGAAATTAAAAATTCTAGTTCTTGAGGGTAGACATTCTTTCCATTTCTTAAAACTATAATGTCATTTTTTCTTCCAGTTATAAATATAAATTCTTCATCATCTTTATATCCGTAGTCCCCTGTTCTAAACCAACCGTCTTTAAATGCTTCTTTAGTTTTCTTTTCATCATCATAATATCCTAGCATTATATTTGGACCTTTTGCTAATATTTCTCCTACTCCATCTTTATCTGGATTATCTATCTTTATTTCTACATTATCTAGTGGATATCCAATAGACCCTGGTTTATGTTTGTTTTCAGATTCTGCAGTAAGAACTGGGGAAGTTTCTGTAAGTCCATAACCCTGTATTGAATTAATTCCAAAATTATTAAGTCCAATTATAGTGTCTTTGTCTAATGATGCTGCCCCATAAAGGACCATTCTAAGTTTTCCACCAAAGTTATCTATTATTTGTTTAAACACAATTTTTCTAATATCTATATGTATTTTTAATAGAGCATTAGATATTTTTGTCATTGTATTTATTAGTTTTGTTTTTCCTTGGTCTTGAATTGCTTTTGTTATTTTTTTATACATTGTCTCTAATACAAGTGGAACTGCAACAAATATTGATACTCCATATTCTTTTAAATTAGATTGTATGTATCTTAAACCATCACAAAAAGCAATAGTTGCACCACTATAAAATCCATAAAGAATAGTTATACTACATTCAAATGTATGGTGAATTGGCAAAAAAGATAATAATGTATCATCCTCATTTATCTTAAAATGTGTTTGATATGCATAAAGATTAGATAAAATATTATTTTGCGAAAGCATTACTATTTTTGCAGCGCTTGTTGTACCTGAAGTAAATAGCATTATTGACATTTCATCATTATTTAATGTTATATAATCATATAACTTATTTTTTTCTTTTAGTAATTTTCTTCCTTCTTCTAATAAATCTTTAAAATTAATTGTAGAATTTGAATTTTCTTCAGTACTATCTATGCATATAAGAGTGTTTAAATTAATACTTTCATCTGCTTTTAATTTTTCAAATAATTCTTGATGCTTTTTTTCATATATAACTGCATCTACCTCACTTCTTTTTATTAAAGAAGCTATTTCTTTATCTGGTAATGCTTTATCTAAAGGAGCTATTATCATTCCACCACAAGTAACTGCTAAATAGCTTAAAACCCATTCATATCTGTTTTCTCCAATTAAAGCTATTCTTTTTCCTTTAAAACCTCTTTTTAAAAGTGCAGTAGAAAGTGCTTTTACATCTTTAACAACATCTTTATACTTTTTTTCTACATATTTTACTGGCTTTTCTTCAAGATTTTTCTTATACTTATATGCCACATTATTTGCATAATTTTTTTCTGCATATTCAAGTAGTTCTCTGTAATCCCTCATCTTTGGAATCAATTCTTTACTTTCCATATTTTTTGACCTTTCTTTTTAAACTATAACTTGTTTAAAATTTAGTATTTTAATACTTCTATTTAGTATTATTTTGCTTAAATAATATACTATATTTTGGATTTAGTCAATTATCTTTATTCTTTTCCATAATATGTAATTGTTTTTCAATGTTACATAAGTTACTTTTAGTACTTTTTTCGACATTTTTTTACAAAAGTTTACGTTTTTCATCTTGCATTTTTAGATTTTCCGTGTATAATATATGTAGATAAAATGGACTCATTTTGAGAGGATGTAGAAAAAGAAAATGAATAAAATGTTGGAATTAAGTAGTCAGCAGAAAAATATTTGGAATACTGAGATGTTTTATAGTAAGACAAATATAAACAATATTGGAGGTTATTTATTAATAAATGAGCCTGTTAATATTGACCTCTTAGAAAAAGCCGCAAACCTATATATAAAAACGAATGAAGCAACTCGTCTTCATTTCGACTTAAAAAATGGAGAACCTTTTCAAATAATTACTGATTTTTCTCCATTCAAATTACCAATAATCTCTGTAAAAGACCTTAAAGGTTTAAAAAAATTAACTACAGAGCTTGTTTCAAAACCCTTTGAAGTAATTAATTCTAATTTATATAATTTTACATTGTTTAAAATGCCTGATGGCAAAGGTGGTATTGTACCTGTTTTCCATCATTTAATTGGCGACGCGTGGAGTATGGGCTTATTTATTACAAGATTTATTAATATATACTCTGAGTTATTAAAAATTAATTCAAATATAGATGTTTCTAATTTAGACAATTTAAATAGTTGTGAAAATAAAGATGTTTTTATGCAAACTCCTGCTTATTCAGATTACATTACTTCTTGCAATGAATATAAAAAAAGTAATAAATATATTAAAGATAAAGAATATTGGGAAAAGACTTTTGATAAAACTCCTGAATTAACATACATATCTCATAGCAAAAATACAAATAGTTCTAAGTCTCACCGCAAAATATGTTCTTTTTCAGAATCTCTTTACGACAAAATTTTAGACTTTTGTAAAGATAAAAAATGTTCTATTTATACATTTTTTATGGCAATTTTTTCTATTTATTTAGCGAAGATTAACTCTGCATCTTCAGCTATTTTAGGCACCCCTGTATTAAATAGAAGTAATTTTAAAGAAAAAAATACATCTGGAATGTTCGTAAGTACAGTTCCATTTAAAATAGATTTTGATTCAAATATTAATTTCAAAGATTTTTTAGAAAAGGTTGCTTTACAGCAGGCTTCTATCTTTAGACACCAAAAATATCCATATTTAGAATTATTAGAAAATATTAAAGAAAAATACAATATAAGTGAAAACTTATATGATTTTGTGCTATCTTATCAAAATGCTAGAGATAATAAAGAAACTTCAAGTATTGATTATAAAACTACTTGGGAGCCTATTTCTCATATTGCAGAATCTATTGAAGCACATTTTTATGATATGGATGGTAATAATGGAGCTAATATTTTATATGATTATCAAGTAGAAAAATTCAGTGATAAAGATATTGAAAATCTTCATAACAGGATTTGTAATATAGCAAAGCAAGCTATGCAAAATGCTTGTTTAAAGGATATTTCTATCCTTTGTGATGAAGATGAAAAAATTATTAATAATTTTAATAATACTCATTTTGATTACAATAAAGATGAAAGCCTAATTAGCATTTTTGAAAATGTTGTTAAAAATAATGCTACAAAAACAGCTTATGTTTTTAAAGGTCAAAAATTAACATATAAAGAATTAGATGAAAAATCTAATATCATAGCTAATTATTTAATAAATAAAGGCATAAATAATAATGATGTTATAGGAATAATGTTTAATCGTTCCTTAAATATACCTATATCCATTTGGGGTATTTTAAAAACTGGTGCTAGTTACATGTTAATTGACCCTAGTCTTCCTGAAGACAGAATAAATTATATGCTTACAAATGCTAGTGCTAAATATGTCTTAACCGATTTATATTTAAATTATGATTGCATTAATTTAGATGAAATATTTAATAAAGATTCTTCAGAGTCTAATATTTTAGATACTACTATTCCAAATATTAAATCATCTAATGAAGATAGATTTTGCATTATATATACGTCAGGATCTACTGGTACGCCTAAAGGTGTTGAACTAAAAAGAATTGGCGTAATAAATATGGTAAATAGCTATAAGAAAATAATCCGAACAAGTGAATGTAATGTATTTATTAGTACAAGTACAGTTGCTTTTGATATGTTTATTGTTGAAAATTTTGTATCCATTCTTGACGGAAAAACCGTTGTTTTAGCTGATGAAGATGAACAAAAAATACCTGTTTTTACAAGTAAACTAATTACAGATTATAATGTTGATTTTATACTAAGTACTCCTTCTAAAATAACACTTTTATTAGAAGAACCAAATTGCTTAAAAAATGTGAAAGTTATTCAACTTGGTGGTGAAGTATTTAAAGAATCTTTATACACAAAATTAAATAAAGCAACATCAGCTAGAATATATAATGGTTATGGACCTTCTGAATGTACGGCTTGCGCATCAAATAAGCTTGTAGAAAATCCAAATAATATTTGTATTGGTAAGCCATTTTTAAACACTCAAATATTTATAATGAATAACAATAATAATATTTTACCAATAAAAACTCAAGGTGAGATTGTAATTAAAGGCGATGGTGTTGGAAAAGGATATGTAAATAAATACGATTTTAATGGCACTTATCATACTGGGGATTTAGGTATGATTTCAGAAAGTGGCGAACTAATTTACTTTGGTAGAAAAGATAATCAAATAAAATTACATGGTCTTCGTATTGAACTTGACGAAATTACGAGTAAAATAATGCAAATAAACGGCTTTACAAATGCTATTACTGTTATAAAAAAAGTTGGAGGTATGGATTCAATTTGCTCATATATTCAAACTACTGAAAACATTGATGAAAATGAAATTAAAAATATTCTTTCAAAGAGTCTACCTAAATATATGGTTCCTGCTCATATTGTAAGATTAGATACATTCCCTATTACACTAAATGGAAAAATTGACACTAAAAAACTACCAGATATAATTATTAAAGAAGAAGCATTTGTTTCTTGCATTACTGAAACTGAAAAGAAATTAGAAAAAATATGCAAAGAAATATTTAATAAAGATAAAATAAGTGCTAAACTTAATTTCTTTGATTTAGGCGCAGATTCTCTTGCTATTATTAGATTTGTATCAGAAATATATAGTAAGTTTAATGTAAAGGTCTCTATTCAAGACATTTATACATATTCAACTATTAGTAGTTTAGCTAAATATATAGATGAATTATTAGCTTCAAATAGTCTTTCTAATACTTCTAACAAAAATACTTTAAAAAAACATAAAGAAGCAAAATACTATCCTGTTTCATCTGCTCAAAGAAGAATATTTTATACAGTTAATATGGATCAAAATAGTCTTGCATATAATACACCTTTTGGAATTATTTTTAATAAAAAACCAAATATAAAAAAACTAGAAGAATCTCTTAGAATAATTTTAAATAGTCATGATGCTTTTAAAACATACTTTGTATTAGAAAATAACGATGTAGTACAAAAATTAGTCTCTAAGGTAGATTTTACTTTAAAAATATGCAATTACAAAAATGATGATTTTATAAAACCATTTATTTTATCTCAGGCACCATTAGTACATATTGAACTAGACAATTTTAATAATAAGTATTTATTACAAATAGATATTCATCATATTATTTGTGATGGTTCTTCAATTTCTATATTTATGAAAGAATTATGTGATTTATATAACGATAAAGCATTAAAACTTTCTAAATATGATTATATAGATTATTCCGTATCAGAAAAAATAAATGAAAATGATGAAAAATATTGGTTAAGTCAATTTAAAGACGATATTCCTATACTTAATATGCCTACTGAGTTTAAAAGACTTTCTACTAAATCTTATGAAGGAGATAATGTATTTTTTATTTTAAATAATTTGGCCGATATATCTTCTATATGTAAGAAATATAATGTTACACCATATATGTTTTTGTTATCTTGCTTCTATATATTACTATATAAATACACAATGCAAAACGATATTGTTATAGGTACTCCTGTTATAGGAAGAGATAATCCAGATTTAAGCAATGTTATAGGTATGTTTGTAAATACTTTAGCTATTAGACAAAATATACAATCTACTAATAAATTTTTAGATTTTTTGAATTTAGTAAAAAATAATTGTTTAAATGCATATAGCCATCAGTTATATCCATTTGATGAATTAGTAAAAAAATTAAATGTTGTTAGAGACTCTAGTCATAGCCCTATTTTTGACGTATTATTTACTTATGAAAGTGAAGGAATACCTAAATTAGACTTTAATGGAATTGAAGTTAATTACTATGTTCCAGAATATAAAACTTCAAAATTCGACTTTTCTTTAGAAGTAACTCCAATAAAGGAAGGGTTTAAATTAAGATTAGAATATTGCACCCAATTGTTTAGTAAAAAATTTATGGAAAATATGCTAGATTGCTATAACAATATTATTAAAGAAGTAATTAAGCAAAATGATATACAAATTTCTCAAATACAAATGCTTTCAAATATTCCAAGTATTTATCCTATTTTAGATTATCCTAAAGATAGTTTAATAATGGATTTATTTGATAAACAAGTTAAGAAAACTCCAAATAAAGTAGCTTTAATATTTGAAGATAAGAAATATACTTATAAAGAGTTAAGTGATAGAGTAAATAGACTTGCATATTATTTACATAGTTTAGGTGAAAATGAAGTTATTGGTATGTTAATGGATAGAAGTGATAATCTAATCATTTCTCAACTTGCTATTTTAAAATCAGGTAGTGGATATATTCCAATTGACCCTACTTATCCTGAAGAAAGGATTAAGTATATTATTGAAGATAGCAAAGTTAATATAATTTTAACTGAAAGTAAATATAAAGATATTGTTCCTGTTAAAGCTGTTTTAGTAGATGATGAAAATAATTATAAAAAATATGAAGATTTTACAACTAATAAAACTAAAGACAGTATTGCATATCTAATTTATACTTCTGGTTCTACTGGAAAGCCAAAAGGTGTAATGGTAAAGGAACAAGGTGTTGTAAACTTTATATGGGGTATGCAATACAAAATGCCATTAAAACATCTAACAATAGTATCTATTACAACAATGTGCTTTGATATTTATGCATTTGAAAGTCTTTTACCTTTATGCACTGGTATGAAAGTAGTTATGGCAAGCAATGATGAGCAAAATAACTCTATTTTATTAAATAATCTATGCTTAAAAAATAAAGTAGATGTAATCCAAACTACACCTTCTAAATTCAAGTTACTTATGACAGATAATTTGCCTTACTTAGAAAAATTAAAAATAATATCACTCGCTGGAGAACCTTTCCCGCTAGATTTATTAAAAAATATTAAGAAGGTTACCAAAGCTAGAATATATAATATGTATGGTCCAACAGAAACAACAATTGGTTCAACCCTTAAAGATTTAACTGATACAAATAAAATTAATATTGGTAAGCCAATGCCTAATACTCATATATTTGTATTAGATAATGATATGAATTTTGTCCCATACAATGTACCTGGAATGCTATATATAGGTGGTGATGGAGTTTCTATTGGATATAAAAATAGACCAGAGCTTACCTCTGAAAAGTATGTTAATTACAATTCTGAAAGAATATATAACTCAGGAGATTTGGTAAAATTATTGCCAAATGGTGAATTAGAATGTTTAGGTAGAGCAGATTTTCAAGTAAAAATGCACGGTTTAAGAATTGAACTTGGTGAAATTGAAAGTGATATGTGTAATTATAAAGGTATAAAAGATGCAGTAGTTACTGTAAAAAATGTACAAGGTAGAGATATTCTTTGTGGATATTTTGTTGCAGATGGAAGAGTTTCACTTTCTACTTTAAAAAAATCATTAGCTAAAAAACTACCTAATTATATGGTTCCTAGTTATTTAGTACAGTTAGATACTTTTAAATATACACCTAATGGAAAAATAGATAGAAAAGTATTGCCAGAGCCAGAATTTAAAGTAAAAGAAATTGTACCTCCTCAAACTGAGTTAGAAAACAAAATTTTAAATATTTGGAGAACAATATTATCTTTAGAAGAAATAAGTATAAATGATAACTTCTTTAATATTGGTGGAGATTCTTTAAGTGCCCTTAGAATGCAAATCGAGTTAATGAAAAATAATTATAATGTTAATTATGGAGATATATTTAAAAATAATACAATTCACGATTTAGCTAATTTTATTGAACATAGTAATGAAAAAACTGTTGTTAAGACTTATTGTAAAAAAGATTTTAGAAAAATATCTAAATTATTAAAGAAAAATTCTACTTTTAGAAGTATGAAACTTAAAGAAAAAATGCTTAAAAATGTCCTTTTAGTTGGAGCTACTGGCTTTTTAGGAATACATGTTTTAGCAGAACTTTTAAAAATTGATGATATAAAAATATATTGTTTAATTAGAAAAGACCCTAGCACTTCGCCTGAAAACAAATTAAAACATAAATTCCAATATTATTTTGGAAGTGATTTAAGTAATCTTTTCGGTAAAAGATTGTTTGTAATAGCAGGTGATATAATAAATGATAACTTTGGTACATCTAATGATGTGTATGAGTTTTTAGGTAAAGAAGTTCAAACAGTTGTAAACTGCGCTGCTTCTGTAAAACATTATGGGTATTATGGAGAGTTTGAAAAGATAAATGTAACAGGTGTTAAAAATTTAGTTAAATTTTGTGAAGAATTTAATAAGGAATTTTATCAAACATCAACTATTAGTGTTTCAGGTAATACAATGACATCTCTTCCAAGTAGTTATACTCCAAAAAGAATAGTTCATTTTGGAGAAAATGATTTATTTATCAATCAACCTTTAGATAATGTTTATGTCAGAAGTAAGTTTGAAGCAGAAAAATATGTTTTGGAAGAAATAGCTAATAAAAAATTAAGAGGTTTAATACTTAGAATTGGTAACATTACTAATAGATATTCAGATGGTAAATTTCAAGAAAATAGTAATGATAATGCATTCCTAAATAGACTAAAAGCCTTCCTATTTTTAAAAGAATTACCAAATTCTATAATAGGAAATTATATAGAGTTTAGCCCTGTTGATAAAATTGCAGAATCAATTGTTATATGTATGAGATATTATACATATCCAATGACTGTACTTCATTTATATAATTCTAATCATTTATATATAAATATTTTTCTTGAATATTTAAATGAATTAGGTTATGATATTCATGTAGTTAATGATGAAAAATTTAAAAATGATTTAAATAAATTAATATTTAATAGTAATGATTCGGATAAAGTAAGTGTTTTATTAAATGATTTGGATAAAGATAAAAATTTAATTTATAAAACGAATTTAAAGATAACAAATAACTTTACTTTAAAATTTTTAAATAAAGCTGATTTTCATTGGCCAATTATTACAAAAGAATATATACAAAAAATATTACAAAATTTATAATTTTAATATATAATTTATCATATAATATAGGATTTATTCCTATATTATAGATATTTATAAATTTAACTTAAGAGGAGGATAGCTATGCAATCTTTTGGTTATTTTATAGCATTAATTATAACTGTAATTGCTGAATTAGCTGTTTTATATTTTATAAGAAAACGTGGAAATAGAAAGAATCAATTAGTTAGGTCTTTTGAGCTAACAATGATTTGTATGATGCTATGGTGTATTGGATTAATCGTTCAGATTTTAGTAATTAACTTTATATCGCCATATTTTGCTTTATATGCTGATTATTTTACATATTTACCAGTAGTATTAACACCAGTAGCATTATTTTTCATTTCATACATATTTTTAAAAAAAGAGATACATTTTAAAAAATGGTTTGTACTTTTATTTATAATACCTATCATTACAATGCTAGTATTATGGACAAATGACTTACATCATTTATTTTATAAATATTATTCTGTAAATACTGCTGAAACTGAATTTGGACCATATTTCTATGTACATTCATTATATACATATGGATTATTTATAGTGGATATTATTATGCTACTTAGAGCATCTGCTAAACAGTCTTCAATGCTTTCTAAACAATCACTATTAATTATTTTTGGATCATTAATCCCTCTTGGTGTAAATGCTTTAGGAATGACTATAATTGATACAAATATTTATGTAACACCTATCTCATTTATAATCACTATATTATTATTTGGTGTTGCAATTCTTAGATATAACTTTTTAAGTATAGCACCTATTGCTTTAAAAAAGGTTGTTGATCAAATGTCAGACTTATATCTAGTATTAAATCAAGATTGTGTTGTGTCAGATTGTAATAAGCCTTTCGAAAACATTTTTAAAGTATCCAAAAATAATTTACTAGGTAAAGATTTATTTGATTTAAAAATTACCCAAAATATCTTAGCTAAAAAAGGAAGTTTAAGAACTTGCATAAATAATGCTCAAAAAAATGAAAAAGTATTTAAATTAGAAGTTGCACTAAAAAATTCAGAAAAGCATTATAATGTTGAGATAAGTGGCATTTATGATGATGGTAATTGCATTGGTATTTTAATATTATTTAAAGATATTACTCAGCATTTAATAGATATGGATAATTTAGAGAAAAACCAAAATACTTTAATGGAAAGAGAGCGTCTAGCTTCACTTGGTCAAATGATTGGTGGTATAGCTCATAATTTAAAAACCCCTATAATGTCAATTGCAGGTGCAGCAGATGGCTTAGAAGATTTAATTACTGAATATAAACAATCTATAGATGACCCAGAAGTAACAAAAGAAGATCATCATGCTATTGCTAATGATATGAGTAGTTGGATATCTAAAATAAGAACATATGATTCATATATGTCAGATGTTATAACTGCAGTTAAAGGTCAAGCTGTAAATATGAATGATGAAAAGCCTATTTTATTTACAATAAAAGAATTATTTAATAGAGTTAATATTTTAATGAAGCATGAATTAAAAAATGCATTAGTTACTTTAAATATCGATTTTAAAATTAGTGAAAATACTGAAATTTTAGGAAATATTAATAGTTTAGTACAGGTTTTAAATAACCTTATATCCAATGCTATACAAGCATATAATGGAAAGCCTAATCAATATATTGATTTAATTTTTGATACTAAAGATGATAAGTTATTAATATCTGTAATAGACCATGGTTGTGGTATAACTAAAGAGGTTCAAGATAAATTATTTAGTCAAATGATTACAACTAAAGGGCAAAAAGGAACAGGTCTTGGATTATTTATGTCATATTCAACTATTAAAGGTCATTTTAAAGGCGATATGAATTTTGAATCTGAAGTTGGTAAAGGTACTAGATTTAATATTCTTTTACCTAAAAATAAAATATAATTACTAAAAATTATTTAATATTAATAAAATATAATTAAAGCAAGGAGGATTTTATGAGAAAATATATTCAAGAAGTTGTAACTTCATCTTACAAGCTTATAGCAGTTGATGATGATCCAGGAATATTAGATTCATTAACAGTTGTTTTAAAAAGGGATGGATATGATTTAAAAACTTTTACAAATCCGCTTGATGCCTTAGAAGAAATGAAAAAAACAAAATATGATTTACTTTTACTAGATTTTATTATGTCCCCACTTCATGGAGACCAAGTTGTTGAAGAAATCAGAAAATTTGATAAAGACTTATACATTTTATTACTTACAGGTCATAAAGATTTAGCCCCACCTCTAGATACTATAAAGCAATTAGATATTCAAGGTTATTGCGAAAAGAGTGATAATTTTGATCAATTACTTTTGTTAATTGAATCAGGAATTAAATCTATTGAACAAAGGCATACAATAAGTGATATAAATGAAAAACTTACTGAAGCAAATAAAAAACTAGAGAAAACTTATATGGATGTTATACAAACTATTAGAGCTACTGTTGAAGCAAAAGATTCATATACTAGAGGTCATTCTGATAGAGTTTCTGCTTATTCTGTTTTACTTGGTAAATATCTGGGCTTAAGTAATAGTGATTTAGAAAATTTAAGAGTTGGTGGATTATTCCATGATGTAGGAAAAATTGGTATTCCTGATACAATACTTTTGAAAAATGGAAAACTCACAGATGAAGAATATGCAGAAATAAAAAAACATCCTTTAATAGGAGTTAATATTTTAGGTGATTGTGATGTATTTAAAAATATTATACCTTTTGTAAAATACCATCATGAAAGGTATGATGGAAGAGGTTATCCTGAAGGTTTATCTGGTGAAAATATACCTTATATGGCTAGAATAGCTGCAGTTGCTGATTCTTTTGATGCTATGTCATCTAGAAGAGTTTATAGGGATAGCTTACCTAAAGAAGTTGTTCGAGATGAAATTGCTAAAAATTTAGGTACACAATTTGACCCACAAATAGGTTCTGTATTTCTAGATATTATAGATAATCATTATGATGAAATAGAAAAAATAAAAAATGAGTATAAATAAAAAGAAAGAAGTAAGCATTTTAATAAAAGAATGCTTACTTTCTTCGTGATAAATATAAAATTTGCATTTCTTTACATAATGTGATATAATAATAAGTACCGAATAATTTTAAAAGAGGTGTCGTTTTATGAGAAAAGAAATTCGGGAAGTACAATTTGTAGGTACTGGAATCAGTGGTTGTCCTCTGGTGCATGGTGATAGCCACGACTTGAAATGTGGGAATGTCTACGAGATTGACAAATCTCATGAGGAGGCCGGTATGCTTCTCTTGAAGATTTGCGATCAGACTGGCAAAATTCTCGGGACTTTTCCCGCGCAGTGGTTCAACCCCACTTCGCGGCCTCTCATTCCGGTAAACTAATCTCTCACCTCGCTCCCTCGCTCTTTCGGGGGAGCCCCTTTTTTATTTATGCTTTTTTTATTGATTTAAAATATAAAAAAAGCTAAACTACTAAGACAATTATCTAGTAATTTAGCCAATTTTAATTTTTTATATTTATCTTTATTCAATTCCTAAGTATTCATTATATGTTATTTCTCTATCTACAAATCCATCTTTTTTTATATCAAATATTCTATTTGCTACAGTTTGTGTTAATTGATGGTCATGTGATGTAAATATTAAGTTTCCTGTAAATTTTTTCATTCCATCATTTAAAGATGTAATTGCTTCCATATCTAAATGGTTTGTTGGTTCATCAAAAATCAAGAAGTTTGCTCCAGATAGCATTATTTTAGAAAGTACGCATCTCACTTTTTCTCCACCAGATAATACATTTACAGGTTTTAATGCTTCTTCTCCTGAAAATAGCATTCTTCCTAAGAAGCTTCTTACATATGTCTCATCTGGATCTTTTGAATAACCTCTTAGCCAATTTGTTATTGATTCATTTGAATTAAATAGATAATTATTATCCTTTGGAAAATAACTATTTGTAATAGTAGTTCCCCACTTTATTTCTCCTGAATCAGGTTCTAACTCACCTGCTAAAATTCGAAATAATACTGTAATTGCATTTTCATTTTCTGCTAGTACTGCTATTTTATCTTTGCTTTTTACTTTAAATGAAATATTATCTAGTATTTTTTCTCCATTTATAGTTTTGCTTAGATTCTTTACTTCTAATATTTCATTACCAGGTTCTCTATCTGGTTTAAAATCTATATATGGATATTTTCTATTTGAAGGCTTTATTTCATCTAATTGAATTTTCTCTAATGATTTTTTTCTAGATGTTGCTTGCTTAGATTTTGAAGCATTAGCACTAAATCTTGCAATAAATTCTTGTAATTCTCTTATTTTTTCTTCTTTTTTCTTATTTTGTTCCCTCATTTGTTTTTGAATTAATTGACTTGATTCATACCAGAAATCATAGTTTCCAGGGTATACTTTTATTTCACCATAATCCACATCACAAATGTTAGTACAAACTTTATTTAAGAAATATCTATCATGTGATACAACAATTACTGTATTTTCAAAATTAATTAAAAATTCTTCAAGCCAAGATATAGTTTTTAAATCCAAGTCGTTTGTTGGTTCATCTAGAAGTAATATATCTGGATTCCCAAATAATGCTTGTGCTAATAATACTTTAACTTTTTCTTTTGCTTCTATCTCTTTCATCATTTTATAATGTTTTTCTGGTGAAATTCCTAAATTATTTAATAATTGTTCTGCATCAGATTCTGCATTCCAGCCATCAAGTTCAGCAAATCTTTCTTCAAGTTTTGCTGCTTTCATTCCATCTTCTTCATTGAAATCTGGTTTTGCATAAATTGCATCTTTTTCTGTTTTTATTTGATATAATTCTTTATTTCCCATTATAACAGTGTCAATTACTGTATATTCTTCAAAAGCAAAGTGGTTCTGATTTAATACAGATATTCTTTCATTTTTTTCTTTGCTTACATCACCTTTGCTTGGCTCTAGCTCACCTGATAAAACTTTTAAAAATGTTGATTTTCCAGTTCCATTTGCTCCTATAATACCATAGCAACAACCTTTATTAAACTTAATATTTACATCTTCATATAATGATCTTTTTCCAAATCTTACTGATACATTATTAACTGTTAGCATTTTACTTCTATTGCATAAAAATTATGCAATTCTCCTTTTCTTTATTTAGGTTTTTTAGGCTACCTATAAACCTCTTTTTAACTTTGAGCCTAATTATACCAGATTATGTATAATTAGGCAAGTGTTATGTTCCTCTTTATTTTCCTAGCATTCCTTTTTTATTTAATAATACAATAGTTCCTGCAGTAACTACAAAAGCTATTGCACATAATATCCAAAAGCCATATTTAGCAATTTCAAAAGGTACTTCGACATTCATTCCCCATAGAGAAGCAATTAATGTAGGAATTGATATTATAATTGTTATAGATGTTAAAAGTTTCATTACTTCATTTAAGTTATTAGATATAATAGATGAATAAGCATCCATTGTACTATCCAAAATGTCTTTATATATTTTACTCATCTCAATAGCTTGCTTATTTTCGATAATAGCATCTTCTAGTATATCTTCATCATCTTCATATAACTTAATATTTTTAATTTTGATTGTTCTTTCCATTACGGCTTCATTAGCTCTTAATGATGTTATAAAATATACCAAAGATTTTTCTAAATCTAAAAGTTTTAATAACTCTCTATTTTTCATAGAAGTTTTCAATCTATTCTCTGCAACTTCTGTTTCTCTATTAATTAATTTTAAGTATGTTAAATAACTAGATGAATTTTTAAACATTGTTTGAAGTATAAATCTACTTTTTTTATATGTAGAAAATCCTTTAACTCTATTATTCCTAAAATCTTTTAATATATCTAATTTTTTTAATGCTACAGTAATTATATAATCGTCTCTTACAACAATCATACCAAATGGCATTGTTGTATAAATTTCATGATTTTCTTCTGTTTCCTTTATAGGAACGTCCATAATAAAAAGTACTGTATCATCATCTTCTTCATAATCTATTCTGGCTTTTTCTTCACTATCTAGAGAATATCTTATAAAATCCTCTTGTATATTTAGTTTACTGCATACAGTTTTTATCTCTTCTTCAGTTGGATTTATCATATCAATCCATGAACCTGATTTATATTCATTTACTTCTTTAAAATTATTTGTTGTTATGTCTGTATTATATATTTTTATCATAATACTTATCCCCCTATGTCATATTACTTTCATTTATTTTTTTAAATTACCTTTTCTTTTATACTATCTTTAGCTGCTGTAAAAAAGTTTAAAATCATTTGCCCTATTATCTTTTTATCTTCACTACTTATATCCTTATATGATTTTAAAATTATACCTATATTTTTAGTCCATGAAGCTGTAAATTCTTTAAATGTTTTAGCCTTTGTTTTAGTAACTATTTCATACATTATATTTATAAATTGTTCTCGCTGTTTAGGGCTAGTTGATTTAAGCCAATTCCTTACAGTTTCATTTATCATGTTACTTCCATTTGTGACTTTATCTAGTTTTTCTAATTCTAATCCATTTACTACCCATGAAAAAATATCATGTTGCATAACTGAAATTTGTCTACTTCTAACTATTATATATTGTTCTTCATGTTCCAAAAGCCTACCTATTATTGAAGATTGAGGAATATATGTATTTATTTTATTTAATATTCTTTTATATTTTCCATTTTCTATAACAGTTTTATCAAATCCCGGTCCATCAAAGTTTGCTATATCTATTATACTATCTTGAATTTTCTTAGGGCTAAATATTCCTGCATAAACTGCTAAATTTCCACCTTTTGAATGACCTCCTAAATGCATTTTTTTATAATACTTAGCAAATATTTTCTTTATATATTTAATTGCCTCTATTTGTGAAGGAATATGTAGCATAAAACTTAAATTAAAATCTTCTTTCCATCCCACTAAAGTATTATCTGTACCACCATAAGATAAATACAGTTCTTCATTATCTAAATGAATTGTAATAGCTACAAATTGCATTTCTTTTTCTTCATCTCTTGAAAAATAATAGTCTGATACTATTATATTTTTATATCTATTGCAAGTTCCAACTAATTCAATCAATTCTTTATCCTGTTTCATATTAAATTCATCTATATTTACTGAATTCATTTTTTTATAAATAGATTCAAAAGTTTCTTTTTCTTCTAACTTTATACTTTCAAATGGCAAATAAGATAACCTAGAAAAAATTAGGTTATCTACTTCATTAAATTTTTCTTGATTTAGTGTTAAATTACCGTTTTCTTTAATATATTCAAATATATTTGCCATTTTATTTTACCTCTTTTATTTGCTACTCTTTATTATATCAAAATTATGTAGATAAGGCAATAATTTTCTTCTTATTTGATTGACAAAATGAAATATAAGTATTATAATAAATTATGTTGATAATTCTTATGCACCTCTAGCTCAGTTGGTAGAGCAGCTGACTCTTAATCAGAAGGTCCGGGGTTCGACCCCCCGGAGGTGCACCAATATAAAAAACCTCAAATCACAATAATATGATTTGAGGTTTTTTATTATTTATTTTCTTTTATTATAGTTGGTAAATCATTATATGTGTCTTTAGAAACCAAAGTTTTAGATACTACTATACCATTTCTTGATAAAGTTTTATATGTCTCACTTGTACAACCATCTGCACCTTTTTGAGATACTACTTGCTCACCCTTTTTTAAAGAATTATCTTCTTCGTATATAGTCTCCATAGGTATTATGCTTGTTTCTTGTGATTCGATTGTTACATCATAATCATCATCTTGTTTTATTCCATAAATATCTACTTTCACTACTCCATCTTTTGCAGTAGCCACTATTTTTATAGGATACTTTCTATTATTTTTAAATTTAAAATCTACTGATCCCCAGGATACTGTTGCATCTCTTCCTGCAGGTAAATATGATGTTTCGAAATAATGACTTCTTCTTTCTACTACTTCTAAGTTTGAAAGAAGAACTGAATTATATAATGTTGATGATAGTTGGCATATTCCTCCTCCTACATCTAATACAACTTTTCCATTAGCATAGGCTTTAGCCTCTTTAAAACCTGCTGCTATTGTCCTTTGACCTACTGTTTGATTGTATGAAAATGTTTCTCCAGGATTTACTATAGTTCCATTTATTTTTTCTGCTGCAAGCATTAAATTATTGTTTCTATTTATATTACTAGCATCATAATTTGTTGTGCAGGTACCAAGTAAATTAGGAAATGCATCTTCACCTAAATCTGTTACTTTAATATCTGCTTTTGTTATTGTTAAAGGTATCTCATATTCTTCTTTATCTTCATTTAATATCTTTTTAGCATCATCTAGTGATATAGCTAATGCTATTCCATCTTTATCTGCATGAACTTCTAGTGGATTTTCACTTAAATATGCATTTTGTGGCTCACAGGTAATTTCATTTGCTATTTTTTCAATATTAATGCTATCTGGATTTTTTTCTATTACTGGAATTTCAATTGTATAATTTTCATCTGAAAAATCTTTTATTTCTTTTATTATTTTCTCTTTTAATTCATCTTTATTAATAACTACTCCGCTTTTTCCTTTTGTAATTATTAATTTATCTCCTTCAATATAATAGTCATTATCTACTACTACATTTGGTAATTTTGATTCTACATCATCTATTACTTTATCTATACTATTTTCATCTATTGTAAAATTTATTTCTATATTTTTAGGAATAAAATATCTAAGTAGAATATTATAGTTATTAGTTAAAATATTGCCACTTCTTCCAATAGAATAAGCTTCAGTTACAGCATCACCAACATTACAAGTTATTCCAAGCTGGTCAAAAGATATTGTTGTTTCATATTCTCCTTGTTTTAATTTAATCCCAGCTATTTTTTTCTCATTATATATTTTGTTTAGCTCTGTATTTGCCTCTTCTTGTTCTTTTCCATAAACAGATATGCCCTCTACTTTTATATTTGGATATATTTTATTATTTCCAATATTTATTAAACTAAAAATAACTGAAATAAACATTATAAACGCAATTACACTTAAAATTATTATAATTTTTTTACTATTATTTATTTTTATTTTTTTCTTTCTCTTCATAACATATTCCTCTTTTTTATATATAATTTTTTCATTTGCAATATATAAATTATTTTATTTTATTTTTTACTATTTATTCTTATTAGTTTAATGCTTAATTAATCTTTTTATTAATATATATCATAACATAAATTTTTTTACAATATTTTATTTTATTTACTAGACTTTTTTTGTAGAATTTTATATAATTATGTCGAATTTTAAAGTATGATTAATCTTAAGATTTTTATAATTATATATTCTAAAAATCTTGATTTTACTTTTAGTATAATTGGAAAGGATTGATTTTATGATAGGAGATATGCTTTCTAAAATAAGAGAAGATAAAAATGCTTCTAAGACAAATATTGCAAAAGAAACAAATATAAATGTTGGTCATTTAACACATATTGAAAAAGGTGAAAGAAATCCAAGTCATAAGGCATTAAAAGCCCTTTGTGATTCACTTAAAGTTCCTTATCAACCATTAATGTATACTTATGATAAAAAATTAACTCAAGAACAATTAGATTATGAAGTAGTTAATCATATAAAATATGACTCTATTCCTATGTTTGATAATCTTACAGGATTTGCTAAAGTTCCTCAAGAATATGCTTCAAGTTCAATTTGTTTAAAAGTAAAAGATAATTCCATGGCCCCTAAATTTGTTCAAGATGATTATGTATTTGTAGAATTCAATACTCCATTAAATAATAAAGATTTTGGATTGTTTGAATATCATGGTGAATATATAATAAGAAAATTTATTGTAAGGAAAAATGATTTAGTTTTAAGGGCTGAAAAGGATGAAATTGAAGATATTGTTGTTACATCTAAAGACAATTTTTATATAATTGGAAAAGTTTTAGGAAAAGTTGAAAAATAATTTTTTGTTTATTTTTATTTTAAAACTTAATACTATAAATAGCTTATTTATTATCGTTTTTGTGTAATATTTTTCAAAAATATTACACTTTTTTTACATTTTTGATACAAATTTATAAAATACTTGAATAATTTGTCAAATAATAATATAATTAGTCTAGTTTAAGCATAGGAGAAAATTATGGAATTAGTTAAAAATATATTTTTTAATACTGATAAATTAATACAAAATTCAAATGTTAAGATTTCTTATACAGGTAAACTTTTTCAAAATGGTTCTGAAGAAGTATTTATTCATTATGGATTTGGTGATAATTGGGACAATATTTCAGATGTTCCTATGGTTAAAACAGATTTAGGTTTTCAAGCTGAACTTCAATTAAGTAATTGTAACAAATTAAATTTATGCTTTAGAAATTCTAATAATGAATGGGATAATAATGATGGACAAAATTATATATTTCAAGTTGAAGATGCTCCTGTTTCTTTGGCTGTTGTTGAGAATAATTCATTAGAAACACCAAGGAGATTAAGAAAAAGCTATTTATGGAGCAAAAAAATTAAACTTGCTGTATACAAAATTATTAAATATTTTCCTAAAATTATTACAGGAAATTATAAGAAAAATTCTGAAGATGTTAATCAATAATTTTTTATTTATATAAAACTACAAGTTAACGCTTGTGGTTTTTTGTATTATATCTTAAGTATTGACTGTTTACTTTTTATTGGATATAATTTTATAAATGCTTTTCAAAGGAGGATATATAATGGAGAAAAAAGCCAAATTATTACTCTTTGCTTCTGCATTAATTATATTATATACAGAAATTGTAGGAGCAAATATTAGTTTTTCTTTAACCTATGTGCCAATAATAATTGCAATTATTGCGTTATTTATTTTAAATATTAGATTAAAAAAAGTTTTTTCAACTACTAAAACTATTTTAGTAACCAATTTAATTATTATTTTTTTAGATTTTATTGTAAACTTTATTTGCTATTTACTATTTAATGGAATATATAATTTAGAAATTATAAGATTATCAACTTTACTACCTATTTCTATATTAGCTTACAATGCTGATAAAATAGATATGTTAAAACTTGATGGCAATTATTTTATTGGTATTTCTAAATATTTTATATTACCATTATTGTTAACATTTACATTAGAACAATCCTACATATTTTTTGTATCTAGTATAGCTCAAATATTTAGTAATACATCTCTTAATGATATTTTACAAATTATTTTTAGAATAATTTTGGTAGATATTACATTTGTATTATTAATTTTAGCATTAAATGATGAGGGTAGTTCTACTTTTAGTAGTTCGATTGTTACTAAAAATATATTTTTAGCAATTGTAGCTATTATGCTTGTAGTATTGATTTTAAAGCTAAGTACATTTATTAATTGTATAATATCAATGAATGACGAAATTTCAAAATTAGATGATATCTATCCTGCTAGTAATGTTGTAGATTACAATAGCTTAGAACTATATATAGAACCAGAATATACTGATGAATCTAAAGAAGAATTAAAGCTTCCTTATTCCCAAAATGGATTTAATGATTATTATACTTCAGATGCATATAACTCATTATATAGATATCAGCTTAATATAAGTAACGTAAATTTATTGCTTCAAAGTAGAAGATATACACTTAGTCAAGCATTAAATTCATATAATCTTTACACTAAAACAGAGATTGATTTATGGAAACAAAGTAAATCTAATTTGATTTTTCAAATAATTACTGTTGCAATTATATATATTGCAAATTTTGCAAGTATACTTGTTATTTATAAAGCAAAAGAAAGCATTTAAAATGCTTTCTTTTTATTATATCTATATGTTCCAGCCACCATTTACTTGTATAATTTGCCCTGTAATATATTCAGCTTTTGCTAAAAATAATACGCAATCAGCTACATCATCTACATTTCCTATATGTTCTAAAGGTATCTCTTCGATTATCTTATTTTTTTCTTCTTCTGTTAAAAATTTATTCATATCAGTATCTATTATTCCTGGTGCAATGCTGTTAACTTGTATATTTGATGGACCTAATTCTTTTGCTAATGATTTTGTCATTGCATCTAATCCTGCTTTGCTAACTGCATAAGCCATTTCACATGATGCTCCAACAATTCCCCATATTGAGCTTATATTTATTATTTTTCCCACTTTTTTATTTATCATATATTTAGATACTTCTTTTGATGTATAAAATGCAGAATATAAATTTGTTTTTAATATATTATCAAATTCTTCTACAGTTGTATCATTTATTGTTTTTACTAAATCTATTCCTGCATTATTTACTAATAAATCTATTTTTCCATATTTATTTATAGTGAACTCAATTAGCTTTATTACTTCATCATAATTTGATATGTCAGCTTTAAAAGAATAAACGTTATTATATTTATTTTCTATTTCTTTTGCCTCTTTTTCAGAATTATTATAATTTAATATAACATTATACCCATTTTGAGATAATTTTTTTACTATAGAAGCACCTATTCCCTTTGATCCGCCAGTTACTATTGCAACTTTATTCTCTATATTTTTTTCTAGATTTTTTTCCATTTTTATTTGCTCCTTTATAAAAGAAAAAAATAAAAGCCAATAACAATAGCTTAACTAAAATTATCGACCTTTAATAATGGAGCCACTTGTCCGATTTGAACGGACGACCTACTGATTCATACCACTACAATTTTCATTGCCATATAAGTTTGTGGTCTGGACTTTCTCTTTGCCTTAGTTAAACCTTAGGCACATCGTATAAAGTCTCTACACTCGAAATTTCTTTCTAGCTCGGGATTAACATATATTTCTACTTAGTCTTCCCCGAATTAGCGATGTCCACTTTGCAAGTTTCCTCACAAAGGTGCAAGATAGTTCAAAGTAATTGATATTACCTATCCCACAAGTCAGTTGCTCTACCAGCTGAGCTAAAGTGGCGTATTTGGTGACCCCGACGGGAATCGAACCCATGTCTCCGCCGTGAAAGGGCGATGTCTTAACCGCTTGACCACGGGGCCAATAATAATTATTAGGATTTATTTTCATAAATCCTAAATAAATGGTGAGCCATCGGGGAATCGAACCCCGGACAACTTGATTAAAAGTCAAGTGCTCTACCAACTGAGCTAATGACTCATAACTCTAGTTGCAACTAATATCTAGTTGGAACATACATTATTGTACTACAACTATAGCCCTTTGTCAACAATTTTTTCAAAAAAAGTTTTTAAATTTGCACATATTTTATATTTTTTTATTATACATAAATATTTTAAGCATAAAATAGAAAAAAATACATTAATTTTTAATTTTCTAAAGTATTGAAATATATATGATATAATAATATAATTAGCAAAAGGAGTATGTATATGGAACGTGTAGATAAGATTAATTATTATTTAGATATAGCAGAAACAATATCTGAAAGAGGTACTTGTCTTAGAAAAAACTTTGGAGCAATTATTGTAAAAAATGATGAAATAATCGCGACTGGTTATACAGGAGCTCCAAGAGGTAGAAAAAATTGTATTGATTTAGGATATTGTACTAAGAAAAAAATATTCCCTAATGTTAGGCATAGTGGTTATGATGCTTGTAGAAGTGTACATGCTGAGCAAAATGCTATGCTTAGTGCATCTAGAAAAGATATGATTAATAGCGATTTATATTTAGTAGGTGTTAGAAAAGATACTGGAAATTATGAAGAAGGTGCATCTCCTTGCCAAATGTGTAGAAAATTAATTATTAATTCTGGTATTAAACATGTTTATGTAAGAACTAGTAAAAATAATTATCAAATAATAAATGTATCAGATTGGATTGAAAATGATGATTTATTAAATGGCAAAATTAATTATTAATTTTTTTGAATTAAAGTAAAAATAGACGCATTCATTTATAGCGTCTATTTTATTATTATTTAGCCCTTTTATTTTTATCTATTATTGACTTTTAATCTTCATCTTCTTCATTTAATTCGTCAACGATGTCATTTACATCTATTCCATGTATCATACAAGCTTCCTCTAAAGTTTCTCCTTGTGATGCTGGGCAACCTATGCAATGCATTCCTGCTTGTATTAATAATTCTGCTTTTTCAGGTGCTTTTTCTAATAGTTCTCCTATTTTTGTATCTTTATCAAATTTCATATTTTAATCTCCTTTCAATTCTTTTAAAATGTATACATAAATATTTTATCACATTTTTTTGAAAAAGTATAGACAAAGTAAAAAAATTGTTATATAATTGCCAACAGTTGGAAGGAGTGCTGATGATTACTTTATTAGATTTATTTCTTATTATTTTTTTCATCAATTTATTAATATCTTTTTATATAATCTATACATTTTTTCAATTTAAATTTACTCATTCACTTCAAGGTTCTAAACTTCAAATAAAATTAAAAAGAGGTGATAATAATTAGATTTATTTTTTGTACACTTTTTACTTTTTTTGTTTTAATTTTTTCTCTTATACTCTTTAAACCTATTTTATTTACTCATATAAATTATCTAGACTCTAATTTAAAAATATTTAACTTTATACTTGATGATACTGTTTTATGGCATAATATAAAAATTATTTACATTATTACTTTAATTTTTAATTCTATAATCATTTCAAACATTATTTTTTCAAAGGTTTTATCTAAAATTTTTTCAAAGTCAAAAGAAAATAACTTTTCAAATTATGATGGTCTAAAGCTACTAGTTGGGAAATCAATTGATGACTCACCTATTTACATTCCTGAAAAAAGTTTATTCCAAAATATGCTTATTACTGGTGGTATTGGAACTGGAAAAACATCTTCAGCAATGTATCCTTTTACCAAGCAGCTTATTAACTATAAATCAGATAATTACAATGAAAAATTAGGATTTTTAATATTAGATGTAAAAGGTAACTATTATTCTAAAGTCAAAGAATTTTCAAAAGAATGTAATAGATTAAATGATGTAATTGTAATAGAGTTAAACGGAAAATATACATATAATCCTTTAGACAAACCTAATTTAAAAGCTTCTATTTTAGCTAATAGAATTAAAACTATTTTACTTTTATTTTCTCCTAATAATTCAGAATCTTACTGGTTAGATAAATCAGAACAAGTTATTGAAAATTTTATTACTTTTTGCAGAATGTATAATAATGGATATGTCACTTTTGAAGAATTACATAAGTTAGTTACAGATAAAAAATACTATTTTAAAAAGCTTCATAAAGTTAGAGAAACCTTTTTATCTGGTATATTAAGTGATTCAGATATTTATGATCTACTTTCTTGTATTAGATTTATAGAGAAAGATTTTTATAGCCTTGATGATAGAACTTTTAATATATTAAAATCTGAAATAACGAGAATAACAAATTGCTTTGTTTCAGATTATGAAGTTTTAAAAACTTTTTGTCCTACTAAATTAAAAGAAAACTTTTATGGTTTTGAAGATACAATTGAAAGTGGAAAAATTGTTGTTTTAAATTTAAATATTGGTAAGTATAAAAATTTATCTAAAATTATTGCTGCATATTTAAAATTAGATTTTCAAACTGATGTAATATCTCAGTTATCCTCATTTGTTAAAAGACCTATGGTATTTATTTCTGATGAATATCAAGAATATGTAACAAGTTCAGATGCAGAATTTTTTGCTCAAAGTAGAGAAGCTAAATGTATAAATATTGTTGCTACACAAAGTTATACTTCTTTACTTCATACTTTAAATAATGAGTATTCTGTTAAGGTAATTATACAAAATTTAATAAATAAATTATGGTTTAGAACTGATGATATATTCACAATAGAAGATGCTCAAAAACAAATTGGAAAAGAGGATAAAGAAAAATTATCAAGAACTATTTCTGAAAATTCAAAGGAAAGTAATTATAATTATTTAATAAAACGCTTTTCTTCTGTTGATTCTAATTTATCTGAAAGTATAAATACTTATTTTCAATTTGATTATTCTTATGATTATAATTTTTTCACTCAAGAGTTAGAAACTTTCACTTGTTTAGCTTTTTTATCAAATGGAAATAAAATTTTAAAGCCTCAAAAATTAGATATGTTACCTTATTTTAAATAACTTATTTTATTCATATTATCATTCCTTATTTTATCAAATACTAGTTTAATTAACTTTAAAATTCAATTATAAAAGAAAGAATATATTTGTATAAATATATATGAGGTTATTATTTATGAAAAAAAACAAAAAAATATTTTATATAACTTTTTTTCTAATTTTATTAATTATATCAATGTTGACTCCTTATTCTTCAGCTGCAACACCTAAATTAGTTAAAACATTAACAGATGCTTTTGAAGATATTGAAGACTGGATTCTAAAACTTGCAACTCCTGCAGCAGCTGTTGCAGTTGGTGTTGGGCTTTTTATGAAAAAGTTTAGCTTTGGTGATGAAGAAAAAATGCGTACAGCCAAAAAAGTAATACGTGGTTCATTATTTGCATATGGCTTTGTTTTAGCAATAAATTTAGTTTTATCTGCAATTGAATCTTTAATTAATTAATGAAAGGATTTTTAAGTGGAACAGTCGGAAGTCATAAATCTTATTATTGAAACTATTAATTCAATTTTTAGTAATTTATTTTCCTCAATAGATAATAATATATATTCATATTTAGATTCCTTTACTTTTGTAGATAGTAGCATTATAGACAATTCCTTTTTCGAAAAATTACTTGGCTCTAACGGAAAAAATGGAATATTGTACTTAACAGATGCTCTACTATTGGCAATTATTATTTATTATGCAATAAGATATTCGTACTCATCTTTTACAGGATACAATGTTGAAAAACCTTCACAATTCATTTTAAAAATGATAATTATTGGTATTATTATTAATAGTTCTTATTTTATTTGTGAACTAATTTTAAATATAAATTATTTAATTTCAGGTAGTATTCAAGAAATAGGAGAAATTGTTGTTAAAGATGATATTTCTTTTTCTAGTTTAATAAATAACTTAAATTCTACTTTATCTATAGGTGAAAATAGTTTTGATTTATTTTCATTTGATGGAATTATAAAAGGATTTATTTCTGTAGGTTTATTAAATCTATTATTTACATATTCCCTAAGATACATAATTCTTCAAGTATTTGTACTAACTACACCATTAGCACTACTCTCTTTAATAAATTCATCTAGTTCCTGGATATTTAAATCTTGGTCTAAAGCATTTTGCTCTTTGCTTTTACTTCAATCATTTATTTCTTTAATTTTAATTATTATGCTTTCTTTAGATTCTTCAAATAAATTACTTTTAATTGGATCAATTTATGCCTTAATTAGAGCAAATACTTTTATGAAAGAGATTTTAGGTGGAATAAGTGTAGATGTTTCAGGTAATATTACCTCATTAATTTCATCATTTAAATCTTAATTTATTTAAAACCTAATTTTTTGAATTTATTTATTAATTAAATTATTTATTTTTACATTATATACTTTCTAATAATTGTTTTATCTTTTTCGTTGCGAGGAGTAAATTTATTAAAATGAAATTCATTTTTCCACAAAACTTTAATTTTAAAAGTAAAATATTAGGTATAATTGATTATCCTACTGCTATTTTTAATGTTATTTATTTTTTACTTATCTGGTTTACATGTAAGCTTTTTATTACCAATTTTACTTTCAAAATTATGATTATAATATTTTTATATTTGCCAATATTTTTACTAAGTATAATTGATTTTAACCACGAAAACATATTATATTTCTTTTGGTATATGCTAAAATATTTATTTAAACCTAAATTATACTTATATACATAACTATATTTTTCTATCCTTTTATACTATGCATCTTTCTTTTTAATGCTTACTCTATTTTTAAGAAATTTATTTTTGAAAAAAGGTCTTTATTGTTGTAAACAAAATCAAAAAATGATATAATTCGACATAGATAGTTTTTAATTTAGGAGGTAAATATGAAGTTAGAACAAAATGATTCATCTCTTATTTTTTCGACTACATCTATACCTGATGTTTTTTTTACTGAGTATTTATCTCAGGCTAGTGGTGATTTTGTAAAAGTATTTTTATATATTTTTTTTCTATCTAAATACAATAAAGAAGTTAAAATAAATGATTTATCTAAAAAACTTGAATTACCACTTAAAACTATACAAGATGCAATAAAATATTGGGAAGATGAAAGCTTATTAATTCGTAAGAACCAAGGTTTTATTGTTGCTAATATGCAGGAAATAGAATTAAATAAATTATATAAACCTAAAATAACTATTTCATCAACAGATTTAGCAAAAGTCGCAGAAAATAAATATAGAGCTAAAGCAATAGATACAATTAATAACGAATTTTTTCAAGGAGTTATGTCTCCATCATGGTATGGGGATATTGACTTATGGTTTAAGAAATATAATTTCGACGAAGAAGTTATGATAGCATTATTTAGATATTGTTTTAATAAATCTGCTTTACATAGAAGTTATGTAGCTACAGTTGCTGAAGCATGGAGTAAAAATAAAATTAAAACATTTAGTGATTTAGATTCATATTTTGAAAAAGAGCAAAAAGTAAAAATTCTTGAAACTAGTATTCGTAAAAGGCTAAGACTTAATAGAAATCTTAATATTTACGAGGAAGCTTATGTTGAAAAGTGGAATATTACATTTGGATATGGATTAGATATTATTGACATTGCTTTAAAGAAAATGGTTGGAAAATCTAGTTATAATTTTGAATATATGGATAAAATGATTTCTGACTGGCACGAAAGAGGCTTAAAGACTCCTGATGAAATAAATATCCATCTAGAAAATCAAAAGAGTAAACCAGTTCAAAAGAAAGAAGTAAAAGAAACAAAAGCTAATTTTTCACAAAGACAATATACTGATTTGAATAATTTTTATTCAAATATATAAATAATTTATTTTAACTTTTAATATGAAAAGAGGTGATTTTTTTGAATGCAAAAAACTTGCAAACATTGTTAATAGAATATGATCAAAAACGTTCTAAAGCAATTGCTGATGCGGAAAATAAAAAAATAGAAATGTACTCTCAAATACCTCGGCTTAGAAAAAATAGATAATGATATTAATACAATTTCAATATATGCAATAAAATCAGTTTTAACCCAAAAAGATCCTTCTGCACCACAAAAATTAAAAAACGATTTAAATGCTTTAAAAAAGAAGAAAATTAATCTTTTAGAAAAATATGGTAAAACAGAAAAAGATCTAGCCCCTCATTTCGAATGTCCAAATTGTCAAGATACAGGATATATAAAAACTGATACTGGCGTCACTCTTTGCCCTTGTATTAAACAAAAATTATATAATATACAATACAATAACTCTAATATCTATGATTTAGAAAACCAAAACTTTTCTAAATTTAATATAAACTATTACTCAAATGAAGCAAACCCAGATAAATATAAGTCAAATTTATCTCCAAGAGAAAATATATTAAAAATAAGAAAAATTTGTGATAAGTTTATTGAAAAATTTGATGACCCTAATGAAAACAATTTACTTTTTTGTGGAAATTCAGGATTGGGAAAAACATTTTTATCATCTTGTATAGCAAATGAAATGATAAAAAAAGGGAAAACTGTTCTATATCAAACAGCTCCTATTATGCTAGATAATATTATTGATTATAAATTTGGTAAAACAAGTAACAATATAGTTTCTACAATAAATTCAGTTGATTTGCTTATAATTGATGATTTAGGTACTGAAACAAAGAATAATCTAAAAATTACAGAATTATTTAATATAATTAATTCAAGGTTATTAAATCAAAATAATACTATAACTAAAACAATTATTTCAACTAATTTGTCTTTACAAGAATTATACAATAATTATGATGAGAGAATTTTATCTAGAATTATTGGTAATTATGAAGCTTGTTACTTTTTTGGAGATGATATCAGAATAAAAAAGAAAATGAATGTTATATAGATTTTACTTATGGGACGGGCCTTTTTGCAAATATTATTTTACAAAAAGGTCCGTCCCAAATTTTAAATTATTTATTTTTCATCTAATCCTTCTGGATCTTCTTCTATTGTTTCTATACTTACTACTTTTCCTCCATCATTTGTTCTCATTAGAGTAACACCTTGTGTATTTCTTCCAAGTACACTTATTTCTTTTGCTTTTATTCTTATTACTGTACCAGTATCTGTTATCATCATTACATCTTCATCTTCATTTGCGATTCTGATTCCTACTATATTTCCAGTTTTAGAGGTTATCTTATAAGTTATAACTCCTTTTCCACCTCTAGTTTGTACTCTATATTCGTCAAGTTCTGTTCTCTTTCCAAAACCATTTTCAGTTATTGCAAGTAAAGTTTCTTTGTTATTTGATACTATTGATTCCATTCCTACTACAACATCATCACTATCTAGTCTTATTCCAATAACACCTTGTGCTGTTCTACCAACTGGTCTTACATCTTTTTCACTAAATGTTATACACATACCTTTTTGAGTAACTAATACAACATTATCTTCACCATCAGTTAGTCTTACATCAATTAATTCATCATCATCTTTTAGATTAATTGCTAAAAGACCTGTTTTTCTAGCTGAATCATATTCTTTAAGTGGTGTTTTCTTAATTAAACCAGATTTTGTAGCCATAAGTAAGAACTTACCATCTTCAAATGTTTTAATAGGAATAACAGCTGTAATTTTTTCGCCTGGTTCTAATGCTAATAAATTTACAATAGCAGTACCCTTTGCAGTTCTTCCTGCTTCTGGTATTTCAAATCCTCTTAGTCTATATAATTTTCCTTTATTACTAAAGAATAAAATTATATCATGAGTTGATGCTTTAAAGATTTGTTTTACAAAATCATCTTCCCTTGTTGTCATTCCTGTAATACCTTTACCACCTCTTCTTTGACTCTTATAAGTATCTTGAGGCATTCTCTTGATATATCCAAAGTGTGTTAAAGCTATTATAGAATTTTCCTCTGTGATTAAATCTTCTTCGTTAAATTCACCTTCAGCTGAAACTATTTTTGTTAATCTTTCATCACCATATTTTTCTTTTAATTCTAAGCATTCTTCTTTAATAATGTCGTATACAAGCTTTTCACTAGCTAATATTTCTCTTAAATGTTCTATTAATTTCATTAATTCTGTATATTCTTCTTCTATTTTTTCTCTTTGCAAACCTTGAAGAGTTCTTAATCTCATATCTAGAATAGCTTGGGCTTGTATATCATCTAAACCAAAACGTTCCATCAATCTTTCTTTTGCATTATCATAAGATTCACGAATTATTTTGATTACCTCGTCTATATTATCTATTGCTATTCTTAAACCTTCTAATATATGAGCTCTAGCTAAAGCTTTATCTAAATCAAATTTTGTTCTTCTTAATACTACTGTTTTTCTATGCTCTATAAAGTAATCTAAGCATTGTCTTAAAGTAAGTATCTTTGGCTCATTGTCTACTAGTGCAAGCATAATTATTCCAAAAGAATCTTGCATTTGAGTATATTTATATAATTGATTTAAAATTACTTTTGCATTAGCATCTCTTTTTAGCTCGATTACTACTCTAACTTTTTCTTCTCTATCTGATTCGTCTCTTACTTCAGATATTCCTTCGATTTTCTTATCTCTAACTAATTGGCTTATATCTACAATTAATTTAGCTTTATTTACTTGATATGGAAGTGATGTAACAATAATTCTTTGTTTGTTACCACTCATTTCTTCTATTTCTGCTTCTGCTCTTAAAGTTATTTTTCCTTTACCTGTAGAATATGCTTGTTTAATTCCTTCTCTTCCAAGTATTAAACCACCTGTTGGGAAATCTGGTCCTTTAACAATTTTAAATAAATCTTCATCTGATAAATCTTCATTTGATTCAATTATTTTTATAACCGCATTTAATATTTCAGTTAAATTATGTGGTGGTATATTTGTTGCCATACCAACTGCAATTCCTGATGAACCATTAACAAGTAATGCTGGAAGTCTTGTTGGAAGAACTGTTGGTTCTTGTCTTATACCATCAAAGTTTGGAATAAAGTCTACTGTATCTTTTTCAATATCTGTTAGCATTGTTTCTGCGATTTTTGACATTCTAGCTTCAGTGTAACGATATGCAGCAGCACCATCTCCATCTATTGAACCAAAATTTCCATGTCCATCAATTAACGGATATCTAAGAGAGAAATCCTGTGCCATTCTAACCATTGCATCATATACTGATGAGTCTCCATGTGGATGATATCTACCTAAAACGTCACCGACTGTAGTAGCAGATTTTCTGTATGGTTTATCTGTTGTTAAACCATCTTCATACATTGTATAAAGAATTCTTCTATGAACTGGCTTTAAACCATCTCTAACATCTGGAAGAGCTCTTTGAACTATAACGCTCATTGCATAATCTATGTATGCAGTCTTCATCTCTGCTTCAATGTCTCTTTCGATAATCTTACCTTCTTTAAATTCTGATTCTTCTTTTTTGTCCATTTGTATACCTCTTTTCGTGCTATTTTAACTGTACTTATTATACTAAAACAAGACAGAATTTGCAAGGAAAAAATAGATATTTTAAGATAAAAAAGTATGTTTTTTTGTGTTACATTTTATTCAAATAATTAATTTTTTAGCTAATTCTAATTCATCATTACTTAAATTAAAATTACCTTTATTTTTTATTAAAATATGCAAGTTTTCTATATTTCTTGCTTCTTTAATTGTATTTTCTAATGGTATAGTTTTTTCTAATTCTTCTTCTAACTTTTTATACTCTTTTTCCATTCCATCTAAATCCTGATTGCTATAACATTCTTTCCAGTTTTTTGCATAGGTATTTATTTTTTCTACAGATGAAACTTGATTTTTAAATTCATCTTCAATATTGTTACTTATTGTATCTAGTATTGCATCTTTTCCTCCTTTAATAACTGAACAGATTGCATTTGGAATTTTTCCAAGTTTAGAACATAAATTTAAAGCATAATCTAAAGCATCAGATATTCCATCTATTATACCTCCACTTTTTACAGCATTTTCAGCTTGCGTTACATTTTCAAATTTTCCAGTAAAAACTCCTACTACACTTTTACCTAAATCTACTGCAGATGATATTGCTTCTTCTACACCTGCTTTAAATCCATTATTAATTATGGCATCTTTTACATCTATTACTTGTTCTTCTATTAAATCAGGAAGTAAAAATCTAATTCCTGCATCTAATCCTGTATTTATAACTTTTCCAAGAGTTGAATCCAAAAATCCCTTTTGTTCATTCAATGTTACATTAGATGAACTAAGTATACTATTATTTAAACTATTAGTTAACTCCATAGTATTTCTCCTTTATTATTTGTTTTTTTATTGCTTCTATTTCCTTTTTTAGTTTAGATTCTTCTGTCATATTTTTATTTATAACTAAATCATAATAATCACTTAATTGTATTTTTCCTAATATATCATAATTATTAAATATTTCCTTTAGCAAAGTATCATCTAGTGATTTTTTTGTACACTTATTAAAAACTATACTTATTTTTCCTTTTTCTATATTCCAATCTTTTCTATATATTTCTAATAGCCTTTCTGATTTTCTTACTTCTAATAAGTTAGCACCCGAAATAAATATTGATTTATTAGATAAGTTAATTATTTCTCTAGTATAATCTAAAAATGTTTCTGATGAAGTATCTATAATTATTAAATCATAATCATTTTTTAATTCTTCAATAACATTTTTCATTTTTTTATAGCTTAATTTATAATCTGAATCAAATATTATATTAAGTGCAGGCAATAAGTCTATTTTTAAATTAGTATGTATTATACTTTTTTTCAAAATACCTTTATTTTGAATTAAGTCATTATTTCTTATTTTTCTTTTTATTTTTTCTTCATAATTTTTTACTCCCATTATTGTATGAAGACTTTTATTTAAAATATCAAAGTCCATAATTATGCTCTTCTTACTTTCCATTGTTTTTGCAAATAATATAGAAAATACACTTTTACCAATTCCGTTAGGTCCTAAAATAGATATAACTTCTTTTCTATTTTGTTCTACTACTGAATTCATATTAAATAGATTGTTAAATGGTAATGTTTTTTTGGTAAATATTTTATTTTTGTTTTTTGATTTGTAATTATATTCTTTTGTTAAGTTTTCTTTATTTAAATATCTGTTTTCATACATATTTTCATCTTGTACTTGATTATAATCATTATTAGATAGATTATCTATTATATTTTTGTTTATGTAATTATTATTTTTTAATGTGCTATTATTTCTAATATTACTTTCGTTAAAAATACTTTTATTATTATATTTCTTTGATATTTTTTCCTGTATTTCTGGTTTTATTATTTTATTTTTTTTATCTTTTCTAAAGTCATTTAAATCATTGTCTAAATCATTTAATTCTAAAGTGTTTTTTTGTTTATAATTGTTTTTTTCTTGTGAAATTTTACTAATCGCTTTTTCAATACTTGATTTTAATATATTAAAAATATTTTCTTCGTTATAACTTTTATTAGAAGTAAAAATTATTCTTGTATTTTTATTTATCTTTTTTATTTCTGAAATTAATTCTTCTAAGCTTATATTTCCATCTAAATCTTCATTTAAAACTATATAGTCTACTCTAGAATTTGCTTCCAAAAATTCTAATATTCCTTCTTTATATTGGATATCTGTACAAAGTACATTATACTTTTCCTTTACTAATCTTTCATTTAAACTTTTATTGCCAATGGCTGTTATTATATTTTTTATTTTATTTACCTCCTAATTCATTCTTTATTACTTTTTTATTTTATTTAAGATATTATGTTCTTTTCAAAATCTGCAGATTTTATCTTAGTTAATATGTGTTCTTGTCCAACAAACATTAGGCATTCACCTCTTTTAAATGATTTTATTTCTATTTTTTCTTTGTTAGATAAATCTGTATATTTCTCTAGTACCTTTATATTTTCTTCTTCTAAATTGAAAAATACTTTAATATTAGAATTATTTAAAATACTTTTTCCATATGTACCTTCGTCTAAACTAAATAAGTCAGACACATCTTGTGTAATCGCTACACCACTTCCTCCATATTTTCTTATTGTTTTAAATATTTTATATATAAAACTTGCTACCTCTTTATTTGACGTAACTCCTATAAGTCTCCATATTTCATCTAAGTATATGGTTTTCTTAGAAAGTCTATCTTTTTTTATTTTATCCCAATAGTATTCAATAAAAATGTACATTGCATATTTTAGATTATCTTCACCTAATTCATAAATATCTGCTATTATTAACTTATTTTCTAATTTTACATTTGTTTTTTTGTTAAAATAACTTAATGAGCCTTTTACAAATGGGAATAGCTTTATTTTCATATTTTTGTCTAAGTTATTATATAAATCTTCTAAAATAGGCATATCTTCACTAGTTTTAAATCTTTCGTTTTTATATAATGATTTATCTTCAAATGTTATTCCTTTTTGATTATATGTTTTTATGATTGCCTTTTCTAAAATTGTTTTTTCTTCTTCTAATAGATTATTAAATATAAGTTTAAAAAATCCTATAAGTTTACTTATCTTTGTAGATAAATATCCACTTTGTTCATCTTCTAGACTTTCTTTTCTAATATCCAAAACATTTATATATGTATTAGAGCTTGGTCCTATTTTTATTATTGTTCCTCCTAAATTTTTTCCAATTTTGGTATATTCTCTATCTGGATCTATTACATATTGTTCTATTCCAAATAAAGCATATCTTAATATCATTAATTTTGTAAAAAATGATTTTCCAGCTCCACTTGTTCCAAATATACACATATTTGCATTTTTATACTTGTTTGTATCAAATTTATCTATAAATATTAATGAATTATTATAAATATTTTCTCCTATAAAAATTCCTGTATCATCAAAAATAGCAGATGAAATAAATGGATAAGTAGCTACTATGGAATTTGTTAAGATATTTCTTTTTGAAATTTCTTTTACGTCTGAATTATTTATCATAAGTGGCAAACAGGATAAATATGTTTGTTCTTGTCTAAAATATGCTTTTTTAGGTAAAATACCTCTACTTCTAAGTAGTCCTTCTATTTTATTTAAATTGTATTCTAATTCTTTAGTACTTTCTGCAAAAGTCATTAAATAAGTATATAAAAAATATAATTCTTCATTATTTATTTGCATTTCTTTTCTGATATATTTTGCATCATTATATGTAAATGCAGCAATTTCAGAATCTTGCCTATTTTCACCTATTTTTTCTAGATCAACTTTTACATTTCCTATATTATAAGTTAAATCCTTAATTACTTTATATGTGTCTTGTTTTTCATAATACATTGAAATATATATATTTGTATTAGAATCAATAATACTTTTAAAAATCAAATCATCTTGCTCACGTAAATAATTTACAATTAGAAGTCCTGAATAAAACATTCCATCTATTTCTATATATTTAGGATTACTTAAGTTAATATATGATGGACTTAAAAAATCTTTTTTAGAAAATGTTCCATCTAAATAATTCTTTATATTATCACCTCTTTTTTATTAAAATAATTTAATATTTTTTCATATGGTAATTATTTTATTTTCTTTGGTATTATAATTTGTTTTCTTTTTGTTATTCATTTAAAAATATTCTTGAATTAAAAAATGAGAATAATACATCTCTTATTTGATTATCATTTGTATATTCCGAAATAATGTTTCCACATCTAGCTAACAGCTCTTTGACTTTAAAATAATTTTCCTGCAAATTTTGAATAGTTACACTTTCTAAATTGGGTATGTCCTCAGTATTTTGACTAATAATGATAAAAAAATTTTTGTTTGAAGATTTTTGATTTTGGTTTAAATAGTTAATGTACTCAACATATTTTTCTTTAAGATTAGAATATAAATTGTTTTGATATAATAAATTAATATGTTTCGTTAAATCTTCCTTTTTACTTTGGATTAAAATTTGTAGATTAAAATTACAACTCTTAATAAAACTTTTATATGAATTTAAAATTGCTTCCTTTTCTAATTCTGATTTTAAGTTATAATTAATTGGTTCAACTTTTAATATTTTTACATATGTAGAATTTTTGAGCTTTATTATTCCATTATCTAGAATTTTATCAAAAGGTAGCCATTTTTGAATGGAATTAATTTTATTTAGTTTCATAAAAAATTAATTACCTTTCTTTTTTATAGATAGAAAAATTATTTTAATTAATATGTAATTTTTCTTATAAATAAATAATACACTTTTTTCCATTATATGTCAACATAATTTGATATTTTTTTACTTTTTTTCGTTGACAATAATCGACAAAAAACGACAAAATATTTATTTTGCCGTTTCTTCATTATTATATAATTAGCATTTTAACTGATTATACATCTAAGTTTTTAACATATTTTGCATTAGCTTGAATAAAGTCTCTTCTAGGTTCAACTTGATCTCCCATAAGTACTGTGAATATCTGATCTGCCTTCATAGCATCTTCCATAGTTACTTTAATTAAAATTCTATTATCTGGGTTCATTGTTGTATCCCATAATTGTTCTGGATTCATTTCACCAAGACCTTTATATCTTTGAATAGATACATTATCTCTACCTATTTTCTCTAATTCAGTATCTAATTCTTCATCTGTATAACAATATACATCTTTAATTCCTTTTTTAGATACTTTATATAGAGGTGGTTGAGCTAAAAATACATGTCCTTGCTCAAGAAGTGGTCTCATATATCTAAAGAAGAATGTTAATAATAAAGTTCTAATATGTGCACCATCAACATCGGCATCAGCCATTATTATAACTTTACCATATCTAATTTTAGATATATCAAAATCAGCACCTATTCCTGCTCCTACAGCTTGAATTACTGGTTTTAATTTTTCATTATTATATATTTTATCTGCTCTAGATTTTTCTACATTAAGCATTTTTCCCCAAAGAGGCAAAATTGCTTGGTATTTTCTATTTCTACCTTGTTTAGCACTTCCACCTGCTGAATCTCCCTCGACAATGTAAACTTCACATTCTTCTGCTACTTTACTTGAGCAATCTGCAAGTTTACCTGGAAGTGTTGTTACCTCTAGTGCATTTTTTCTTCTAACTAATTCTCTTGCTTTTCTTGCTGCTTCTCTAGCTCTTGATGCACTAACACATTTTTCAAGAATTGTTTTTGCGACATTTGGATTTTCTTCTAGATATGTTGAAAGTACATCTGTTACCATTGATTGAACAATACCAGCAACATTACTATTACCTAATTTTGTTTTAGTTTGTCCTTCAAATTGAGGTTCTTTTACCTTTACAGATATTACTGCTGTTAATCCTTCTCTTATATCTTCACCTTGAAGATTAGAATCTTTTTCTTTAATTATATTATGACTTCTTGCATAATCATTAAATACTTTTGTAAGTCCTCTTTTAAAACCTTCTAAGTGTGTACCACCCTCAACTGTATTAATGTTATTAACAAATGAATATATATTTTCATTATATGCAGTTGTATATTGCATTGCTATTTCAACTGGAACTTCATTTACAGTTTTTTCAATATATATTGGATCTGGATTTAATTTTTCTTTATTTTGATTTAAGTGTTCTACAAAAGACTTCAATCCACCTTCAAAACAAAATTCAGATTTTTTTGGAGTTTCTTCTCTTAAATCTTCAATACTTATATATAATCCTTTTGTTAAGAAAGCTATTTCTCTAAATCTGTCTGCTAAAGTATCATAATCGTATTCTGTTGTCTCAAAAATATCTTTATCCGCTAAAAATCTAACTTTAGTACCTGTCTTATTTGAATCTCCTATTCTTGTTAATTTTTCAACAGTCTTTCCTCTTTCAAATTTCATTTGAAAGATTCCGCCATCTCTTTGTATAGTTACTTCTGTCCATTCAGAAAGTGCATTTACAACAGATGCACCAACACCATGAAGGCCTCCAGATACTTTATATCCGCTATCTCCACCAAATTTACCACCAGCATGAAGTACTGTGTAAACAGTTTCTGCTGCTGATATATGTGTTTTTGGATGTATATCTACTGGTATACCTCTACCATTATCTGAAACAGAAATAACATTTCCTGGTTCTATTTTTACTTCTATATGAGTACAATATCCAGCTAGTGCTTCATCAACACAGTTATCTACTATTTCATATACTAAATGATGTAAACCTCTTTTAGATACACTACCAATATACATACCTGGTCTTTTTCTTACTGCTTCAAGACCTTCTAGTACTTGTATTTGGTTAGCTCCATATGCGTGATTATATTTTTCCATTACATTTCCTCCTGCATAAATCTTTAGTTTGCTATATATTAGTTTATTTTTAATTTTAAAATTTGTCAAGTAATTTTTATTTATTTCTTTTACCTATATAAATTGCAAGTTCATTTAAAAATTCAGCTTTATTTCCATAAACTTTTAGGCATTCAATTGCTTCATTAATATTTTTTTCTAATTCTTCTTCTGATTTTTCTAACCCATATTTACTAACATAAGTACATTTTTTTCTTTTTTTATCATTTCCAACAGGCTTTCCTAAAATCTTTTCATCGCCTATTTCAGATAAAATATCATCTCTAATTTGAAAAGCTAATCCTATTTTCTCAGCATACTTAGTTAGATTTTCTAAATCCTTCTCTTTAGCACCTGCTAAAATTGCTCCCATTCTTACAGCACATCTAATTAAAGCACCCGTCTTATTTTTATGCATATACTCAAGTTCATCCATTAAAGCTTGTTTTCCTTCATATTCAGTATCTACGTACTCACCAATAAGCATTCTATCTACTGCATAAGAAAGTTCATAAAAACAATCTATATTTTCTTTTGTTAAATTATTTTTTAAATTCTGGCTTATTAATAAATATGCATTATTAAGCAAGCTATCTCCTGCAAGAATTGCAGTTGCTTCATTAAACATTTTATGATTTGTTGGCTTTCCGTGTCTAAAATCATCATTGTCTATTCCTGGAAGGTCATCATGTATTAATGAAAAATTATGTATCATTTCTATTGCAACTACATAAGGCATACAAACTTGATAATCCTCTTTAAAAAGTTTATATGTTGCTAAAATTAATGTAGGCCTTAATCTTTTTCCACCTGCCATCAAGCTATATTCTACAGAATCATTTAACTTTTTTTCTAAGCAATCTTGTTTTCTTATATATTTTTCTAGTTCATTTTCTACTATTTTCGCATAATTTTTTAGTTCAGTTTTAAAATCCATAATACTCCCCATTTTGTAATATTCATACATTTTCTTTTATTTTTTATATTATTGTATATTATTAAAGTATAATTATTATATTACAAAATTTGACCATTTACAACCTTATGTGAAATACTATTTTTTATATCTATATTTTTTGTACAAGTAATAATAACTTGTATATTTTCTATATTATTTAAAAAATTAGAAATTCTTTTTTCATCAAGTTCTGACATAAAGTCATCTAGCAAAAGTATTGGGTATTCTCCTAAATCGTCATAAATAACATTTAATTCTGCTAATTTTAATGAAAGAATAGCCGTTCTATTTTGACCTTGTGAGCCATAAATATTTACAGGTTCATTATCTATATAAATAGTAAAATCATCTCTATGAACACCCTTTGTTGTGTATCCCCTATAATAATCATTTTGTCTATTTTTCTTTAATTCTTCAATAAATGACTTTTTATCCTTACAATCTGAAAAATATGAAATATCTATTTTTTCATCAGTTATTTCTGAATGAATAGATGTTATTTTATTTTTTATTAATTCTATAAAGTGTTTTCTATATGAAAATACTTTTTCACCATATTCAGCTAATTTTTCATCCCAAATGTCTAGCATTTGATCATTTTTTATTTTTTGTTTTAAAAAATTATTTCTTTGCTCTAATGTTTTTAAATATGCATTTAAGTTTAATACATATGTAGGTCTTAATTGCCCTATCATCATATCTAAAAATTTTCTTCTAGCTGATGGACCACTTTTTAATAAATTAATATCATCAGGTGTAAATATAACAATAATAATATTTCCTAATACTTCACTTAATTTCTTTAATTTTATATCATTTAAATAAACATTTTTTTTATCTGAGATTTCTACTTTTATTTTTCCTTCTCTATCTCTTTTTTGAAAATGTGATTCTATTTTTAAGAAGTTTTCTCCTATTTTTATTAATTCTTTATCTTTTTTAGTCCTAAAAGATTTACCAAAACTAGAAATAAATATGGATTCTAATATATTGGTTTTGCCTTGAGCATTATCCCCATAAAAAATATTTATTTTATTTTCGAAATTTATTTCTTGATATTTATAATTTCTAAAATTTTGTATTTTTAAATTATCTATGTACATATATTTTTACATTCCTTTATTTTATAAGGAATATTTCCTTTGATTTTCCTTAATAGTTATCCACATTCTATGCATAATATGTGGATAACTTATTCATTTTTTAGACGAATTGGTAATATCATATATTTATAATCACCAGTTTCTTCTACACTTCTTACAATACATGGAGAAATACTTGTTCCAAAATCAATAAATACTTCTTCATCATCAATTGATCTTAATACATCTAAGAAATATTTTGGATTAAATCCTGCTTCTAGGTCTTTTCCTTCTGTTGTAACATATAACTCTTCTTTTGCATCTCCAGTTTGGTTTGTACAAGAAATTGTAATTTTTCCAACTTCAACACTTATTTTTACTGGATATTTCTTTTCTTTTTCTATACTAGATGCTGAAATTAAACTTATTCTTTCAAAACAATTTAATATAACTTGTCTATTTACTCTTACTCTTGTTTCCCATTTAGAAGGAAGAACACTTGAATAATTTAAAAATTCTCCATCTAATAATCTAGTTACTATTTTACAATTTTCAATTTCAAATAATGCTTGATTTTTTGCTATACCTATTTTAACTATATCAAAAGAATCAGATAATATTTTATTTATTTCTGTTAATGTTCTTCCTGGTATTACTGCAGAAAAATCATTTGTTTTTGCTTGTAAAAATTTACTCTTCCAAGCTAGTCTAAATCCATCAACAGCAACTACATTTAATTTATTACTTTTTACTTCAAATAGACATCCAGTAAAAATTGGTCTATTTTCTTCAGTACTAATTGCAAAAATTGTTTTCCTAATCATATCTTTTAATGTATTTTGTTCTATTTCTATAGAATTTTCTACATTTATTTCTGGTAGTTCTGGAAAGTCTTCTGGATTCATTGTAGCTAACTTATATAAAGAACCTTCACATTCAATAACTAATAAATTTTTATCATTTACTTCTATTTTTATATCTGTATCTGGTAATTTTCTTATTATTTCACTAAACATTATAGCATTAACTACTGTTGCACCTTGTTCTTGTACATTACAATCTTTAATAACATATTCTATACCTAATTCTAAATCATAACATGTTAATTTTATATCATTATCATTAGTTTGTATTAATATACCTTCTAATATAGGCATTGTTGTTCTAACAGCAACAGCTTTTGTTACGGAATTAAGAGCTTTAAGGATTTTTTCCTTTTCACAAATAAGTTTCATTTTTTTATTTCTCCTTCTTTTAATATAATAATAAATATATTTAGTAGTAGTAGTAGTAGGTCCTGTGGATAATGTGGAAAACTATGTGTAAGCCTTGAGTCCCTACGGAAAGTAGGTGTGGATAACCCTGTGGAAAACTTTAAAAATTATCCACACAATTCAAAAAGTTATCCACAATTTAAGTTATCCACATGTTATCCACAGGTTTTCCACATACCCCCTGTGGATAACCAATAGGGCTGTTCCGTAAGAAGAGATGCGTGTTCTAAAGTCAAACATTAATTCTCCAAACAAAGATTTTACTAATGACTACTTTTGTCAGTTGTTGCAACTATTTGTCGGAAAGTAGTATGTTTTGCACACTTTCCACAATTAATCTTGTGTTTGAATTGGTCTTTATTTCCTTTTCAATTTTATTAACTGCATGCATAACTGTTGTATGATCTCTTTTACCAAAATCAATACCGATTTGTGGTAAAGACATTTGAGCAACATTTCTACATAAATACATAGCAATTTGTCTTGGAAATGTAATATCATTAGACCTTTTTGAACCTCTAAGATCAGCAGGTGAAATATTAAAATATTTTCCTACTACGTCTTGGATATATTCTGAAGATATTACTTTATCTTGTCTTTGAATAATATCATTAATTGCTTTTTCTGTCATTTCCATGGTAATTGGACTATTAGTTAGAGAAGCTTTTGCAACTAATTTATTTAGTGTACCTTCCAGTTCCCTAATGTTTGTGTCGACTCTTGTAGCAATTGCAGATAAAATATCATCATCTATAATTATATTGTCTAATTGTGTCTTTTTTCTTAAAATGGCAAGTCTAGTTTCAAAATCTGGATTAGATATGTCTGCAATTAATCCCCAATCGAATCTTGATTTTAATCTATCTTCAAGAAGTTCAATATCTTTTGGTGGCTTATCACTAGAAAGGACTATTTGCTTTCCTGATTCATAAAGAGTATTGAAAGTATGAAAAAATTCTTCCTGTGTACTCTTTTTATTAGCAATAAATTGAATATCATCTATTAGTAAAACATCAATATTTCTATACTTTTCTCTAAATTTTTCGGTTGCCTGATCACGCAAAGCATTTATTAATTGATTAGTAAAATTTTCAGATGTAACGTATAAAACATTTGCATTTGGATTATTCATAAGAATCTGATTTCCTATAGCATGCATTAAGTGAGTTTTACCTAAACCTACTCCCCCATAAATAAAAAATGGATTATATTTTGCACCTGGATTATCTGATACACCTTGTGCTGCAGCTTGAGCAAATTTATTATTGCTACCAACTACAAATGTATCAAATGTATATTTAGGATTTAAACCAGAATTAATAAACATTTTATTACTAGTAATGTTATTACTTGCAGGCATAATCATATCTTCTTCATCTTTTAATTTAATTATTACATTACATTTTTTGTTTGTAATAAAATTAAATGTATTTGTAAGAAGAGTTAAATATCTTGATTCAATTGTATCTTTTTGGAATGAATTAGAGGCAACTAAAATAATAACGTTATCTCTAACGCTTTTAAGCTCTAATGGCTGAATCCATGTTTGATATGTAATTACTGTTGTTTCTTCTTTTAGAAGATCTTTTGCTTTGCTCCATAGTTCGTTTAAATTTTCGTTTGACATTAGCTTAGCCCCTATTCTTTATTAAAAAATAAATAATTAAAAATATTATTTAGACAACATAAAAAAGTTATTTAATATCCACAAGTTGTTAACTAAATGTGGATAAAGACTTAAATAACTTTTCTTTTGTGGATTAAATATTCTTTTTTAATGTATACTTATAATATCAAAAAATGACATATATAGTCAAGCAAATTAATATAAAAATATAAAAAAATTTCCCCTCAATCTATTGACATAATTGCTATTATAGAGGTATAATAGGAAATACGATTGAGAATTAAATTGCAATAGAATTGGAGGTGCAATATAAATGAAAAGAACTTATCAACCAAAAAAGAGACAAACTCAAAAAGAACATGGATTTATGAAAAGAATGTCTACTAGACAAGGTAGAAATGTATTAAAAGCAAGACGTGCAAAGGGAAGAAAAAAATTAAGTGCGTAAGCTTTTTTGTTGAGGTCACGATTTTTGTGACCTTTTTTAAGGTATTAATATGAAAAGAATTAAAACATTAAAATTGAATTATGAATTTAAAAATGTTTTTAATAAGGGTAAATTTTATATTGGTAACCAAGTGATTATATATGTAATGAAAAATAAATTAGGATATAATAGACTTGGTATTGCAGTTAGCACTAAGCTTGGAAAAGCCCATACTAGAAATAGGATAAAAAGAGTAATTAGAGCAGCTTATCAAAATAATAATATAAATACCAATCAAGGCTATGATATAGTTATTATTTGGAATAAAAAAGCCGATATTATTGATTTATCTTATCAAATAATTAATAAGGATATAGAAAAAATATTTTTAAATTCAGGAATTAAATAATGAAAAAAATATTTATTAGTTTAATTAATTTCTACCAAAAATGGATATCACCAATTTTTCAAAGTATAGGGGTTCATTGTAAATACTATCCTACTTGTTCAGAATATATGAAACAAGCAATTGAAAAGTATGGTCCTTTAAAAGGCATTTTTTTAGGTATTAAAAGATTATTAAAATGCAATCCTTTTTCAAAGGGCGGCTATGACCCTCTAAAATGAAGGGAGTTAAATAATGGGTTTTTTAGCAAATCTTTTTGGATATGTACTCAACTTTTTATATAATTGGGTACAAAATTATGGATGGGCTATGATTTTATTTTCAGTACTTTTACAACTTATTTTATTACCATTATCAATAAAACAGCAAAAGTCAATGAAAAAATCAGCCAAAATACAAGGAGAAATGAAAAAACTTCAAGTTAAGTATAGAAATAATCCAGAATTACTTAATCAAGAAGTAATGAGCTTATATAAAAAGGAAAAGGTTAGTCCTTTTTCAGGATGTTTAAGCTCAATTATACAATTAATATTATTCTTATCTGTATTCTATTTAGTAAGTAGACCTCTTACTTATATGTTAAAAGTTGATCCAGCAGTCATACAAAGCTATGAACAAGAAATAACTGAAAATGGAGAATCTTCATCTTATCCAGAAATGAAGATTATTGAAGAAAAAGCATCAGAAGATGAAAGCGTATATATTAATATGGACTTCTTAGGATTAGACTTAAGCAAAGTTCCAATGCAAAATTTAAGTAATATTAAAGTACTTATTATACCAATTATTTATGTAATTACGACTTTCATTAATATAAAGCTTATTACAAATATGAATAAAACAAAAGAGCAAAGAGAAAAGGAAAAAGAAGATAAAAAGCGCAAAAAACAAAAAAATGCTATTACAGACGGAAAGCAAGATGATGAATCTATGGAAGAACAATTAGAAAGTATGCAACAGATGACTAATAGTATGAATTATATGATGCCAATAATGTCAATAGCTATTGCTTTAATTGCTCCTCTTGGTTTATCATTATATTGGCTAGTTAAAAATTTGTTACAATTAGGTGAAAGATTCTTATTAAAAAGAGTAATAAAAGATGATGAAGAGGTGAAAGAATAATGGGTAAAACTATTATAGCAGAAGGAAAAACTTCAACAGAGGCTATAGAAAAAGGACTTAAAGAATTGAAATGCAGAAGAGATGACGTAGATATAAAAATTTTAGAAAATGAAGATAAAAGAAGCTTCTTTAGTATATTAGAGCCTAGAGTTGTTAAAGTTGAGATTACTGTAAAAGAAGAAAAAGAAAATCATGAATTTCATGAAAAAGCATATAAAGAACCATCTGATGAAGATGTTGAAAAATGCAAAAATAATATTGAAAAATTTTTAAAAGAATTTACATCTCTATTAGAAAATCTAGAATATAAAATTACAGTTAATAATAAAGAAATTAATGTAGAACTAATAGGAGAGAAATCTTCAGATTTAATTGGATATAGAGGTGAAACTATTAATTCAATACAGACTCTTTTAAATTGCATAGGAAATAAAAATACTGAAGTTAGAGTTAGAATATTATTAGATATAGCAAACTATAAAGAAAAAAGAGTGGAAACTTTAAAAGAGCTTGCTAGAAAGCTAGAAAAAACTGTAAAAAGAAATGGCAAAAAAATAATATTAGAGCCTATGAATTCTTATGAAAGAAAAATAATTCATACGGAATTACAAAATAGTGAATATGTTACTACATATAGTATAGGTGAAGAACCTAGAAGAAAAGTTGTAATTGAAAAAAAATAATTTTCGAAGTCAAAGTTCGAGGAATTGTTTAGTAATAAACATACCAGGACTT